>CANQIN010000008.1 GCA_947623995.1 uncultured Bacilli bacterium
TAAGCATGGATTTTGAAAACGAAATTGTTAAACTTTTAACTTTTTCCTAATTTTTGCGATTCGATGATTTTATCCTGATTATTTTCTTTCATTAATTTACATCTAAAAGTATAAATACTATAATAATTATATAAAGAAGGTTTTATGAGTTATATTACAAGAAAAAACTATATCAAGAATTAGAAAAAATTAGAAAGAGACCATTGATTTCTTATGTAACATCAATTAGGCCTGGTTGTTCCGCACAAATGACTCAAGATGTTTTACCTATAATAATTAAACAAATAAATAAAATTAGTTCTGAATATGACAGTATTGAATTTATTAATTATAAGTAATGGAGGAGATCCAATAGTGTCATGGAGAATTATTTCATTATTAAGAGAAAAATTTAAAAAAGTATCGTTTTAATTCCTTATACTGCTTATAGTGCTGCTACATTATTAGCATTGGGAGCTGATGAAATTATAATGCATCCTTATGGTAATTTAGGGCCTTTAGATCCACAATTAAGTTTTATTGATATAAATGGTAAACCAAGAACCATTAGCTATGAGGATATCACAAAATATGTTGAATTTGTTAAAGATATAGGAATTACTGACCAAGAACTAATTCAAAAGTCTTTTGAAAAATTGACATCAGAAATACCTCCTACTTCAATTGGTTTTGCTAAAAGAAGTTCTCAATTAGGATTAACTATGGGGCAAAAATTATTAGCAACTCATATGGATGATGAAAATAAAACAAAAGTAATTTCAGAAACATTAAATACTAAATTTTATCATCATGGTTATCCTTTGGCTAGAAACGAAGCTAAAGAAATTGGATTACCCATTGCAAAATCAAATAAAAAGATTGAAGATTTATTGTGGGAAATTTATGAAGATTTTATGGATGAAATGGAATTTAACAATGTATTTAATCCTGAAGCACTAATAATGGAAAGAATTTCAAAATAACCTCAACCTGTTGCAAATATTATAAATAGTATTAAAGAAAAAATTAAGTTAGCTTGTTTGGAAAGTTGTTATTTAAACTGTTACATTGAAGAAGAAATTGGGTTATAGAGGAGGAAAATAATGATAAATAATATAACTACTCTTGGAATACCGATAATAAATACATCACAAATGATAAAAATAGAAAGTAAACAAATAAAATCTCAATGTGTGCCTTATTTTTTTACTGCTAATGAAAATAACAAAAAAACTAAAGAAAATAGTTCAAAACATTCACAAATTAAAAATAATATAATTAAAAAATAAAATATTGGACATATTATATTTTAGGAGGTTAATATGTCCAATTTTATTTTCACATCATGTAATAATAGCATAATTAGATATACTAAGTATTCTAACAGGCTTTATATACAAAAAAGATGATTTAAAGCATTACAACTTTACATCATCTTTTTCTATTATTATTTGAAACTTTAAAATTTAACCCTACTTTTTTACAATATCAATATATACTTCTTCACCATTTAAATCATAACTATCAGTTAAATCTTCTTTTTTAATTAAATCTACTGTTAAAGTTTCTTTTTTAATATAATCATTAAACATCTCTAAAGACTTAATAAATTTATCAGGACCATTATAATAAATTATAATTCGATCAACAACATTCAAATCTTTTAATTTTCTGATATTTTGAACTTTACTAACAAATTCACGAGCTAATCCTTCTAAAATTAATTCTTCACTTAATTCGGTATTTAAAATAACAAAATTATTATTTTCCATACCAACATTAAAACCATCTTTAGCATCAACTCTAATATCAACCATTTCTTTATTAACTTTTAATTCTTCACCATCTAAATTTAAAGTAATTTCTTGATTATTTTGTAATGATTCAATTTCTTCATTACTTAAATTTAATAAAGCTTCACTAAATAATTTAATTTTAGGTCCTAAAATTTTACCTACAACTTTAAAATTAGGTTTTACTAAGAAGTTCATATATTCGCTTAAATTATCAATAAAACTTACTTCTTTAACATTTAATTCTTCTTTAATTAAAGATACTAAATCTTTAATTATTTCTTTATTTTTACCATCAATTAAAACTTCTTTTAAAGGTTGTCTTACTTTAATTTTAGCTTCTTCTCTAACATATCTGCCAATACTAATTAAATTACGAACTAAATCCATTTTTTCTTCAACATCTTCTAAGATTAAAGACTCATCAGCAACTGGAAAATCTTCTAAATGAACAGATTCTTTACCAGTTAATTTTTGATATATTTCTTCGGTTGTAAATGGTATTATTGGCGCACATAATTTACATAGACCACATAATACTTCATAAGTTGTCATATAAACACTTTTCTTAGAATTATCTAATTCACTTTTCCAAAAACGATTCCTGTTACGTCTAATATACCAATTAGATAAATCATCAGATACAAAATTAGTAATTAATTTAACAACTTGATTTAAGTCATATAGTTCATAATATTTAGTACATTCTAAGACTAATCGATTATATTTAGAAATTAACCATTTATCTATTTCTTCACGATCATTTATTTTAACATGACAATCATCTATATCAATATGATCAGCATTAGCATACATTTGGAAGAAAGAATAAGTATTTTTAAAAGGATTAAAGAACTTAGAATGAACTTCTTTTACCCCAGCTTCATCATATTTTAAAGGAGTCCATACGGGTGATGCATAAAACATATACCATCTTACATTATCAGCGCCATACTCTGTTAAAGCAACAGTTGGATCAATAACATTTCCCGTAGATTTACTCATTTTTTTACCATTTGCATCTAATACCATATCATTAACGACAACATTTTTAAAACTAGATTTACCAGATATAATAGTTGAAATACATATTAGGGCATTAAACCAACCACGAGTTTGATCTACACCTTCGGCAATAAAGTCAGCTGGAAATTGACTTTCAAATAATTCTTTATTTTCAAATGGATAATGGAAACTTGCATATGGCATTGCTCCTGAATCAAACCAAACATCTAATACATCTAATACTCTAGTCATACGACCATTACAATGAGGACATTTAAGATGTAAATCATCAACATAAGGACGATGTAATTCAATTTTACTTACATCAATATCTTCAATTAACATTTCTTGTAATTCTTTTAAAGAACCAATAACATGTTTTTCCCCACAATCATCACAAATCCATATTGGCATTGGACAACCCCAATATCTATTTCGACTAATTCCCCAATCTACCATATTTTCAAGCCAATTATTAAATCTTTTTGTACCTACATATTCAGGATACCAATTAACACTTTTATTAGCTTCAATAATTTGTTCTTTATATTCAGTAGTTCTTATATACCAAGCAGGTTTAGTAAAATAGATTAATGGAGAATGGCAACGCCAACAATGAGGATAATCATGATTCATCTTAATTTTCTTAAATAGCTTATCATTTTCTTTTAAATATTTGATAATATCTATTTCTAATTCAGGTGAAGTAACAAGCGTACCTTTCCAAGGTCCTTCAGTATAACAGCCATCTTTACCTACCGGATTTACAAAAGCTACATTATTTTCAGCACATACCCGATTATCATCTACACCATAAGCCGGAGCAATATGAACAATTCCTGTTCCATCTTCACAAGTTACATAATTATCAGCAAGAACTTCAAAAGCTTTACCTTCGACTTTAACAAATGGCATTAATTGTTCATATTTAATACCTACTAAATCAGTTCCTTTAAAGGTTTCTAAAACTTTAAAATCATCACCTAAAACTTTTTCCGATAAAGCTTCAGCTAAGATAAATTTATAACCCATTGATTCTACTTTGATATAAGTAATTTCCGGATTTACACATAAAGCTACATTAGCAAGTAAAGTCCATGGAGTTGTAGTCCAAACTAAGAAATATTCATCACTATCTACTCTTTTAAAAGGCACAATTACGGTATTGACAGAAACATTTTCATATCCTTGTGATACTTCATTAGCAGATAACTCAGTTCCACATCTTGGACAATAAGGTAAGACTTTATTGCCATAATAGATAACTCCTTTTTTATCCATTTCTTTTATTAGCCACCATTCAGACTCAATAAATTCATTACTACAGGTTACATAAGGATGTTCACAATCAATAAATTGCCCCATCATATCGGTTACTTCATTTATTTCATCAATATTTAAAGCAGTAGCCTTATTACATTCTTTACAAAAATTTTCAATACCAAAAGCTTCAATATCAGCTTTAGTTTTAAAACCTAATTTTTTTTCAACATTAACTTCAATTGGTAAGCCATGAGTATCAAGACCAATCTTTCTTAAAACTCGGTACCCTTGCATCGTTTTATATTTGCAAAAAGAATCTTTAATTGCTTTGGCTAAAACATGATGAATTCCTGGCTTAGCGTTAGCATATATTGGTCCATCATAAAATACCCAATTCTTTTTACCTTCACGATTATCAATAGTTTTATTTAGAATATCTATTCTTTTCCATTCTTCTAAAATATCATTTTCAACATCATGAACATTTCTTTTGTCTAATTCTTTAAAATCTTTCATAAACATCTTCCTTTCATAAAAAAAGATGATACCAAAGGAGTCAATAAGACGGTACCATCCTTAATTTAACTTATTTAACAAGATAACGTTTGTTAACCCGCAAAGATTATATAAGTGATATTTATAAAACTTCTTTATTTGGCTTCCACCAATACCAAACTCTCTTTAAAAGACAATTTTTATAAACGTGTCTTAACTCTTTTGACAAATATATTATATGAAAAACCATTTATTGTGTCAAACATTTTTTAAGCATTAAGTTGTAATTGGTAAGGTTGTTCCATAGTGCCTTCTCCACTTATTATCTTCGTAGATGGTGTCAGATAACCGACGGGCTCAACCCCGTATGCGTTTTGGTCGTTGAGGCCGTCGACATTCCCAGAAGAATGGACAGAAAACGCATGGCTGGAGGCAGAGGAATACGGGGATAAAGTCCATAAATAACTTGATGGTTTTAACCAGTCTGTTCCTCCACATTCACTCTTATAGTTTCCACTTGTACTAGACCAATTATATAGTTCTTTTGCAAAACATGTTTCTCTTCCAATACTTCCTCCATTTGTTGCATATCCATAGTCACTTGGATAGATTAAACCTATTCCATTATGTTTTTCTACTTCATCTATTTCTTTACTCCATTCACTTGGATTTGTATTACTACTTCCTGTTCTTTTTCCTCTTTCATATTCATACCAATGTTTTACTAAACCATTTGATTCATTAGTATATGAATCAGTTCCACCAAGTGTCCAGATAACATCAGTATCTATCATATTTCTTGCTGTCTCATCTAGTCCTTTTGGTAAATCTGTTCCTGTGTTAAAGTCACACTGGCTTGCACTACTGCCTTTATAACAGTCTCCTGTACTACTTTCATAGTTTATTCCATTTAACATATCTTTTAAGGTACTAGTAGTCCAATTATTACTATACCCTGAACCACTTCTATTCCAGTAATAGTTTCCAAAATTCTTTTGCTCCCCTACTCCATCTGTTCTTACTATTTTTACTCTTTGCTCTACACTACTTCCTACTTTTACATTTACTAAGCCTATTATTCTCCATATTTCATTATTAAATGATACATAATTATGAACATATGGTGTAGCTGCATTTTTATAATTTACTCCTGCATATCGATATTCGGTTTTATTCCATTCTTGACCTAGTTCTTCTAAATCATTATGTTCTACTTTATATAAGCCATTTTTACATGTTGCTATTGGAATTTGTTTTCTGCTATTTCTACCATTTCTGGGGTTCCTATATTTACTGTTTGTTCTACTTCTTCACTTACTGCTCCTAAATTATCCGTTACCCTTAGTTGTATGGTATGGTCTCCTTCTAATTGGTTGGTAAATTCTTGAGTTGCTTTTCCATCTTGCCATCCTTCTTCATCTATTTGGTATTCATATTTTGAAATACTTTTATCTTTATATGGAATTGCTGTAGCTGTTGCTGTTATCGTATTTTCACATACTGATAAAGCTAGCTCACTTGTTGGTGGTACATCATCTTCATTTATATATGTTGATGTTACTGTTATTTTACTTTTAAATTCTTTATTCATTGAATCAATATTTTCTACTGTTACTTTTTCATGCATCCATATTCTTAGTTCAAAATTTTTTGTTTCATTTCCTTCTAAATATCCACTCATTAATTTATGGGCTTCATATGTATTTGCTATTGTTGTATCTGTTGGACTAGTTTCTCCTAATACTTTTTCTATTCCCTCTTGTCCTACTTCATTTAATTTTACTTTTAAATAATTTGGACTTAATCTATTTGCTTCTAATACTTTACTTAATGATTCTAGATTTATTTGATATGTTGCCATATCATCACACTTATTATGGACACTAAATTTATATGGTTTTAATTTTCTTCCTTCACTATCTAAGATTGGATATGTTTTATCTAAGGTTATATCATCTGATTCACTTTCAATATCCATACTTAAACATGCTGAATTAACAACATTTTCTCCTGTTTGCTGTTTCGTTAATATCCAATAAGCATATGTAATACCTACAACTAATAGTAATGCTCCTATTACTCCTAATGTTATAAATAAATTTTTCTTTTTCTTATTTTCCATACTATTATACCTTTTCATATATATTATTATTGTAACAGTTTTAATTTAAAAGAAAATAATTAAAAAGTGACAAATTTGTTTATTTTACATAATTTGTCACTTCTTTATTAATTTTAATTCTTGTCCTTTATCTTCTTTTTTAATTTTTCTTTCTAATGTTTTTAATTTTAGATTATTAAAATAGTATTTTGTATATTCTTCTTTAGTTAAATTTAATTCAGCTAATAACATTTCACATGTTTCTTTACCAACTATTTTTTGATTATCACTACTACTATAATAAGCAATTAAACATTCCCAATAATCAATCGGATTTGCTTTTATTGATAGAAAATAATTTTGATGAAAATTTATTATTCCTTCAATAATATGATATTTTTCTTTAATTGATAAGCATTCTTGATAATTTGTTAATATTTTTTGATATTTTTTCTTGTTCATTTTTCTTTTTCCTTCTAGTTTATTTTAGCATTTTGTAAAACACTTTTATCTATTCCATTCAAGTAACTTTTAACATCCATTACTTTCTTGCCAAATGGTTTAATTTTAGTTAAGTAAATAATACCATCTTGACAACTTATTCCTATTGCGTCTTTTTTAATGTCAATTATTTTATTTGCTTTATCTATTTTGCTTTTAATAAAATAAGCTTCTAATACTTTATATTCTAAATCATTTAATAAGAAATTGGCTAAAGGCCAAGAATTTAAGCCTCTTATTTTATTAATAATTTCTTTACCTGTTAAATTAAAATCTAATCTTTCATCTTCTCTTGTTATATTATAACCATAAGTAACTAAACTTTCATCTTGTTTAATTCTTTTATTAGTTTTATTTATAATACTTGGTAAAGTATCTAATAATACACTACTTCCTATTTCACTTAATTTATCATGTAAAGTACTTACCGTATCAATATCTTTAATTAAGTATTCTTCTTGTTTAATAATATCACCACTATCCATGCCTTTATCCATATACATAATCGTAATTCCAGTTTTTTCTTCACCATTTATTAAGCACCAATGAATAGGAGCTCCTCCTCGATATTTAGGTAAGAGAGATGCATGAACATTAATGCAACCTAGCTTTGGATACTCTAAAATTTTACTTGGCAGAATTTGACCATACGCACAGGTGATAATAATATCACATGGTATACTTAAAATTTCATCTAAGTGTTCTTTTATTTTTTCTGGTTGAAAAACCTTTAAATTATTTTTTAAAGCATATTTTTTAATCGGTGAAAATGTTAGTTCTTTTTTTCTTCCTACTAATTTATCTGGTTGGGTAACAACACCAACAACCGTTGTATTTTCATTTAACATTTTTAATATTGGCACCGCAAATTCTGGTGTACCCATAAATATAACTTTTAAATCTTTCATATATATCCTCTTTCAAAGTAATTAAATTGTATCATAAAAATAATAACTAACAAAATTATCTTGTGCATTTTACGTCAAATAATAAAAAATTTACATTTTTTCGTTTTCAAAAAATGTAAATGGTGTTAACATTAATTTACAAAGTAAGGAGTATAGAAATGAAAAAATTAAAAATTAGTATAGTTTTAATGATGGGGATTTTGTTATTTCAACTTAATATTGTAAAGGCCGAAGAATTAAAAATTCATGCTATTGAATGTACAGTTCAAGGTGATTCAACTTTATTAGAATCCAATGGTAAATACTTATTAATGGATACTTGTATAAAACAAGATGAAAATAAAGTATTAGAATATTTAGATAAAAATAATGTTACAGAATTTGATTTATATTTGTCACATTATCATATAGATCATTATGGTTTAATTATGGATATTTTAAATAATAGTAAATATACTATTAAAAATATTTATTTACCAGAATATAACAAAAATGATAGTTTAATTAATCAAATTAATCCTGTAGCAAGTGAAAAAAGTATTAATGTTACTTATTTAAAAAAAGGTAGTGAATTTAATTTTGAAAAAGCTAAAATTAGTATTGTTGGTCCTATAGAAGACACAGAAAATTTAGAAAATAAAATTAATAATAATTCTTTAGTTGCCAAAATTAAAATTGATAATACTGTCTTTTTAACAGCAGGTGATATTGAAAAAGAACAAGAAGAATTACTTCTTAAAAATAATGTTGATTTAAAAGCTGATATTATGAAATTATCACATCATGGTGGTAAAACAAGCAATACAATTGATTTTATTAAAGCTGTAAATCCTAAATTTGCTTATTTTAGCTATTATGGAGAAAATGAAAAAGCAAACTTTGCTAGTGATGCTTGGGTAAAAAATACTATAGCAAATGTTAATGATATAACTAATGTTTTAAGTACTGGTTATAATGGTAATATTGTTTATGATATTAATAATGATGCAATTACCATTACACCAACTAGAAATTATGTTGAAAAAAAAATTAATTATATTGATTTTAGCGATAATAAAATTATGAAAACAATAAAAGAACCTTATGTTAAAAATACTAAATTTCATTATAGTAAAATAAATTTAGCTAACTATGAATTTATTGGAGAAGATACTTTATCTGGAACAGTTTTAGATGATGATCAAAATATTAATTTATATTATCAAAGTATTTTAAATAATTCCCCTTTAATTGCAGCAATTAGTGATGAAGATATTGATGATGAAAGTGATGAAGAAACTTCTAATACTGAAAGTTTAATATGTAGTGAACAAGATGGTTCATATTATGATAAAGATGGTCAAAAAGTTAGTAAAGAGGAATATTATAATGACTGTGGCGTAGTTGATAATCCTAAAACTGGTAATATCTTACCAATGTTATCTTCTAGTTTAGGACTACTATTTGGGTTTATAATAATTGCTAACCGTAAAAATTATTTATTTAAAAAGAAGCTTTAAGGCTTCTTTTATTTATCTTGTTAAACTTAACTCTTTATCAAAAGCTAAAGAATTATCTAAATTATTAATGTAATCAGTTAGTTCTTTAACTTCTCCAAGTTCATATTCATCTTTAACTAAATCAGATGGAAGTACATCAGCAATATCTTCAAATACTCCATATTCTACTAATGAACTAGCATCAGTTAAATATGGTTCATCTTTTGATAAAGACACTGTATTAGTCCAAACTTCACCAGTAACTAAATCTTCATATGTTTTTTCTTCAAAAGCATACTTACTACCTTTTTCATCTTCTGTTATCGTATGATGAACACTAACTTTAACTTTGAATCTTTTATTATCACTTTTACGATTTACAACATTTCCTTCAACATCTAAATAATAAATTTTTGGTAAACCAGGTACTAGAGTATTAACAAAAAAATACTTTCTTTCTTCATTTGGATCCTTATTAGGTACAAATGAAACAATTTCTAAATGATCATGATCATAGTCAATAAGACTATCTGCATAATCATGAGCACTATCCTTAATTTCACTTACCCCATCTTTAGCTATTTCATAAGTATCTTCATTAAAAATATTATCAATTTTTTCATTAATTGCATTATCAATATCTACAAAAGGTTTAAAAATACTATTAATTTTATTTTCAATATCCTCTCCTCTACTAGCATTTACTGGAGTTGACATTATAAGTGAAGATGATAAAGCTAATAATAAAGTTCTTTTATTTTTTAGTAAATTTTTCTTTTCCATAATTAATCCCCTTTCAATGGTTTCATATTATACATCAATTAATAGGATAAGTCAATATCAAGGCTTACTTTAGGAATAATAGTATATATTTTATCTAATTCTTGTAAAGCTTTAATTAATTTATCATCACTTCGATATTTAATTAATATTTCATAATGATATATACCATTTATTAAAAAAGGATTTGCTGGAGATGGTCCCAAAACAATACTTTCTTTACTAATATTTTTTTCTAAATAATTTTTAGCTTTTTTTATTTCATTACTTACTAAATTAAAATCGCGACTTTTAAGTTTAATTTGTACTAAATAGTAATATGGAGGATATTTTAAAGTTTTTCTGATTTTCATTTCATAATTAAAATATGCCTGATAATTATGATTTAAAACACATTTTAAAATTGGATGCATTATATTAAAGGTTTGAATAACGACTTCTCCTTTAATATTAGAACGTCCTGCTCTTCCACTTGCTTGAGTTAAAAGAGCAAAACTTCTTTCATTACTTTTATATTCTGGAATATTTAAGGATGCATCGGCATTTATAATTCCTACTAAACTAACATTTGGAAAATCAAGACCTTTACTGACCATTTGGGTTCCTAGTAAAATATCATATTTCCCTTCTTGAAAATCATTTATAATTTTTTCATAAACACCTTTATTAGTTGTGGTATCAGCATCCATTCTAATAACTTTTGCTGTTGGAAAAACTTCTTTTAAATATTCTTCTAGTTTTTCAGTACCAAGTCCATAGTAATTTAGAGATTTTTCATGACAACTAGGACATATATCATCAACATATTTAGTATAACCACAATAATGGCAACGTAAATGTTTATTAGTTTTATGATAAGTTAGGGTAATATCACAATAAGGACAACGATAAGTAAAACCACAATTAGCACAGGTAATAATAGTTGAATGGCCTCTTCTATTTAAAAGCAAGACTACTTGTTCTTTTTTATTTAATCTTTCTATTATTTTATATTCTAATTCTCTACTTAAAATATTATGACGATTTTTAGCTTCTTCACTCATATCTACTAAAGAAATAGTTGGTAAATCACCACCACTTGCTCTTTTGGTAATTGATATATATTCATAACGTTTTTTTAAAGCTCTTGCCATTGAATCAAGGGATGGAGTTGCACTTCCAAGGATGACAGGACAATTATGATAAGTACTTCTTTTAATAGCTACTTTTCTAGCCTGATACTTAGGATTATTTTCTTGTTTATACGAATCAGAATGTTCTTCATCTAAAATAATAATTCCTAAATTTTTTAGGGGCGCAAAAACAGCACTTCTAGCGCCAATAACAATCTTACATTCTCCCTTTTCTATCTTACGCCATTCATCAAATCGTTCTCCATCTGATAAATGACTATGTAAAACGGCAATCAATTTAGGAAATCTTTTATTAAAACGTAAAATTAATTGAGGAGTTAAACTAATTTCTGGGACTAAAACTAAAGCGGTTTTATTTTGCTTTAAAACTTTTTCAATTAAATGCATATAAACTTCAGTCTTTCCAGATCCCGTAACCCCATGCAATAAAATAGTTTTAGATGTATTAAAATAATTACTTATTTTATCTACAGCCATTTGTTGTTCTAAATTTAATTTCTTTGGCTTATCTTTTTCTTCATTAGTTAAATTATATCGATATTCTTCTTTTTTAATTTCTTTAATATTTCCCTTTTTAATTAAAGTTTTAGTAGCACTTTCACTAATTAAATAAGCATCTTTTTTTAATACTTCAACATTATCTTTAAACAAATCAATAATCTTTTGTTGTTGTAAATTAAATTTACCATCTTTATTAACTAAACTTAAATAACTAATATATTTTTTATTAACAACATTCCCACTTTTAGCTTTTAAAGCTTTAGGAAGCATAGCATTAAAACAAGTACTTAAACTACACAATGTTTCTTCTTTTAAAAAATATCCTAAATTAATTAATTCTTCATTTAAAACTATTTCTTCATTTTTAATATCAATAATCATTTTTGTTTCAAAATCAGGTATATTATGATGAATATTTAAAACATAACCTTCAACTTTTTTCTTGCCAAAAGGAACCACAACTAAAATACCAACTTTAATTTTATCTTGTAATTTAGTTGGTACTAAATAAGTAAAAGTTTTATCAACTTGTTTAGCTTTAATTTCTACTAAGACGTCTACATACATATTCATCACTAACAATAGTTTAACACTTATTTTAAAAAAAGAAAACTTACTCTAAAAATTATTTTTCATAAATCTTTTTCTTATAATATTTATTATTAAAAAAAACTTGGCAAAAATAGGATTAATCCTAGATTTGCCAAGAAATACAAAAAATTTATATTATAATAATTCAGTCATATATATTGGGATATATAAAATGCCATTTTCTTCTTTTAAATCTTTTGTATGAATAATTATTGCTTTATCTAAATAATCATTATATTTTTCTTTTAATTTATTTAATGAAGAATACTTATATCTTTTACTAGATTTTACTTCAATTGGAACAATATTATGTTTAGAAGTAATCTTATTAGCAGATATTAAAAAATCAATTTCCATTGTACTATCTGAATCATTTCGATTATTTTTAGAAAAAAAGTATAATTTTCGACCATTACTTACTAACATTTGAGCTACAATATTTTCAATTATCATTCCTTCATTAAAAGACAGATTATCAAATAATATTTTTTTATAAATTTCATCATTTATTATTTGTTTCTCATTGAAAGTCATAGTAAGTAACAAACCGGTATCTAGAAAATAACATTTTAAACTATTATCATTAATTCTTTGTCCTAAACCAATATTAGGCTCAGTTGTATTATAAGCAATGTTAATCAAAGAAGCATCAGAAAGCCAATAAAATGCTCCTTCGTAATTTCTATATCTAGCTGTTTTATTTAAAACTGATAAATTAAACTTTTTTTCATGTTTTTGAAGTTGAGAAGGAATTGTATCAAAAATTTGTTCAACTTTTAAATTTAATTCATCAGCATGTTTTCTAATATCTTCACGATATAAGTTTATAATATTTCTTTTAATTTTATCAGTAAGTTGAAAATCTCTTCCATTACGATATTCATTAACAGCTTGAGGCATTCCTCCTACAATTAAATATTCTTTAAAATAATCCATTGCTTTACGATGTAGAGCTTGACCTAAAGGTTTTTTATTATTATAGCATTCTCTTATATAATCCATTAAAGTTGTATTACCCATTGCCCATAAAAATTCTTCAAAATCCATAGGTGTCATTTTAATTATTTCTTCTTCAGAAGGAATTAAGATATCCTTAACATTTTTTTTGATAGATATTAAAGAGCCAGTTTCAATATAATCATATCTACCATCCATAACTAAATGTTTAATAGCTCCTCTAGCTTTAGGACAAAACTGAATTTCATCAAAAATAATTAGTGATTCTTTTTCATATAATTTTGTTTCATAGTATTCTGATAAATAAGTGAATAAATAATCAAGATTATCTAAGTAAAGCGAAAACAATTTTTTAATTTCATCGGAAACTTTAGAAAAATCAATTAAAATAAAAGACTTGTAATTTTCTTTAGCAAATTCTAAAGTAATATAGCTTTTGCCAACCCGTCTTGCTCCTTCAATTAATAGAGCACTTTTTCCTTTGCTTTCTTCCTTCCATTTTAAAATTTCATTATATATTTTTCTTTTCATATCAAAATTCCTTTCTAATTATTAATATTTTAACACGAAATCAAAAATAACAAAATACTTATTCTGCACGAAATCAAGATTAATAAAGTGCCAAATTTGCACGAAATCAAAAATAATAGCTATTTTCGTTGACTATTATTATTTTTTTTAATTATTTCTATTTTTAAAAGTTATAATTTTTTTTCCTTAATCTTTTGCTCTAAAATAAATTCAAAAGCATAAAATTCATTGCTAATATGGTCGGTTAATATAGAAAAAGTATTATCAATATTTAATTGATAAATAATTTTTGCTGTTATTTTAACATTTTCTAAATCAATTTTTTCTTTTAAAGAATTAATACTACTTTCAAAATTATCAATATTAATATTATCTAAATTATAATCATTTGAATTCTTTAGTAATTCAATATCTTTTAATATATTATTTAAATGTTCTATCATTTTTACCTTTTATTTTTAAATTAAAATATAACTGATATTGGATATGATTTATTATTTTCATCTAATGGAATAATTGTTGGATAAAAACAAAGAAGTCCACCATTTCCAACATTTAAGTTTTTATTTTGCAATACTTGAAAATTACTAATCATACTTTTTTGAGGATTTGCCGTCTTTTTTATTTCAAATGGATATATAACATTGTCTAAAGAAATTATTAAATCAATTTCTTTTCCATCTCTATCCCGATAATAATAAATATTATAATTTAAATCTTGTAAATTATTTCTTTTATTTTTTATTAATTCACTAATAACAAAAGCTTCTAAATAGTGTCCTGAAACAGTCGAATTCATAATATTTTCACCACTATTCCAACCACACAAATAAGAGCACAATCCTAAATCTAAAAAAATAATTTTAGGACTTTTTGTACATCTTTTTAATTTACTATTAAAATATGGTTCTAATAAATAAATTATGTCACTTGCTTCTAAAATGGAAATCCATCTTTTAGCTGTTGTAGCATCAATACCTACACCTTCACAAATTGAATTATAATTTAATACTTCTCCATTTCTAGAAGCAACGGCAACTAAAAATTTTTTAAATGTTGTTAGATTGCCAACTTGTGTTAAATTTCTAACATCTCTTTCTAAATAAGTAGTTACATAATCATTAAAAAAAAACATTTCGGTCAATATTGCTATTAATATATTCTGGCATTCCTCCTAAAAATATTTCATCAAATAATTCTTTCGGATTAATAGTGAACTTATAAGATATATTATTTGGTAAGAAAAGCCGGGAAGTAAAACCTTTTTTTTCAGCATAGCTTAAAGAAGATAGTTCAATTATGGAAATTCTGCCTGCAAGTGATTCGCTAACATTTTTCATAAGTTCAAACTTTTGTGAACCAGTTAACCAAATACTTCCTTTTTCATTATTTTCATCTACTTCCATTTTAAGATAAGAAAATAAATTTGGAGCATATTGTACCTCATCAATAATGATTGGTTTTGATAGTTCATCAAAAATAGTTTTGGATCATCTGTAGCAAGCTCTCTTAATTTTAAATCATCTAAAGTAACATAAGTCCGATTTTTTTCTTTAATGCTTTTAACAAGTGTTGATTTACCAACTTGAAGAGCTCCAGTTAATAAAATTATTTTTCTTTGCTTAGTTATTTTCTTAAATTTTTCTTCTATTTCTCTTTTTATCATAAATATTCGCCAATATAAATATAAGATAAACCTACAATTAAGTCAATGGCAAATCTAGGATTAATCCTATTTTTGCCAAGATTTAAAAAATTAGAAAATATTTAATCTTCTAATTTTACACTAACAATTTTAGATACACCTTTTTCTTGCATCGTTATACCATATAAAGTATCAGCATATTCCATTGTTCTTTTCTTATGAGTAATTAAAATATATTCACTCTTAGCTTTTTGTTCTTGTAAGTACTTACCAAAAGTATCAACATTGGCTTCATCTAGTGCTGCTTCTACTTCATCTAAGATACAAAATGGTACTGGAAAAACATTTAAAATAGCAAATAATAACGCAATAGCTGTTAAAGTTTTTTCACCACCAGATAAAAGCACAATATTATCAAGTTTTTTACCTGGAGGTTCCGCAACAATTTCAATACCAGTCTCTAAAATATTATCAGGATCAGTTAGTTTTAACATTCCTCTTCCACCTTTGAATAAATCTTTAAAGACAACTTCAAATTCTTTAGAAATTAAATCAAAAGTTTTAGTTAAACGTTCAACCATCTTTTCATCCATTTCTTTAATAATACTTTCTAATTCTTCAATCGCTAAAACTAAATCTTCTTTTTGACTACTTAAAAATTCATAACGTTCATTAATACGGTTAAATTCATCAATACTTCCTAAGTTAACCATTTTATAATTACTTAATTTAGCTTTTAACATTTTAGCATTTTCTTTAGCTAAGTCATAATCCATATCTAAAATATAAGTAACTTTAGCTTTATCAAAAGTAATATGATATTCTTCACTTAAATGATTTAAAAGATAATCCATTTTAATATCAATTTTATTTTTTCTGATTTCTAATTCATTTAAATCATTAATAATAGTATGTAATTCGGTATTTTTCTTTCGATATTCTAATTCTTCTTCCGCTAATTTACTTGCTATATCACTTTTTTCTTTTCTTAAGCTTCTAATTTTAGTATTAGTTAATTCTTTTTGGGTAGCTATATCTTTTTCACTAGCAAGTAGTTTTTCAATTTCTTTTTCAATTCCCCCATTTTTTAGAGTATCAGTTCTTTTTAAACTTTGAATTGTATTTAATAAGTCTTTTTCTATATTAGCTAACTTTTCTTTTAATTCATTTACTTCTTTTGTTAAAATATAATGATTATTTTGAACTTCTAATCTTTTAGTTTCTAATTCTTCTAATTCTTTTGCTAAACTATCATTATTTTTATTTAATTTATTTTTTTCTTCTTGTAATATTTTTAATTCGGTTTCTTTCTTTTCTAATTCTAATTTATCATTTAAAGAATTATTAACTTTAATTGTACCACCACTAATACTACCACCAGCATGAGTAATTTCACCATCTAAAGAAACAATTCGATATTTATAATCCAATTTTTTAGCTAACTCATTCATGGCATTCATATCTTTGGTAATTAAAACATTTCCTAATTGATTTTCAATGATATTTTGAAATTCACTATTATAAGAAATTAAATCAGAAGCAACACCTATAAAACCAAGACATTTTTGGGCAACTTTAATAATATCTTCGCCTACTTTACGACCTTTAATGACATTCATTGGAAAAAAGGTCACGCGTCCTAAATGGTTATCTTTTAAATAATTTATAGCATCTTTAGCATTTAATTCATTTTCTACAACTACAAAATTAGTAGAACTAGCTAAGGCTACTGAAATAGCTAAACTATAATCATTTTTAACTTCAATTAATTTACCAATAGTTCCTTTAATACCTTTTAAACGGGGATTATGTAAAATATTTTTAACAGCAACAGGCATATTATTATCTTCTAAAATATTATTTTTTAAAATTTCTATTTTATTTTCTAATAAAACTTCTTCTCTAATTTTATTTTGATAAACAAAATCATTATTTCCTTTTTTATTATTTAATAAAAGACTTTTTTCATCAATACTTCCTAATTCATTATTAATAACATTTAAATTATCTTCTTTTTCTTTTAAATTAAAAGTTACTAAAGATTTTTCTTTTTCTAAATTAGTTTCTTTTTCTTTATTTAATAAATATTCTTCATCTACTTTTTTTTCATCAACCGCATATTTTTGTCTTTCTAAAATAAGATTTTTTTCACTTTCAATATTAGCTAATTTTTCAGTTAAACTAGTATATTCTTCATTTAACTTTTCTATTTCTTCTTCTATTTCTAAACTTCTCGTTTTATAATTTTCTAATTTACTACTATCTAAAGTGTTTTCTGATTCAATATTTAATTTTTCATTTTCTAAAGTTTTTCTTTTTCTTTCTAATTCTTCTAATTCTTCATGATATTTTTTAATATCATAAGTAGTTAGGGAACGATCGATTTCTTCATATTCATTTAAAAGGGCTAGATAAGTTCTGGCTTCTTCACTTTGTTTTTTTAAAGGTTCTAAATTAACTTCTAATTCATTAATTACTAAATCAACTTTTTCTAAATTATCTTTAGCTTTTTCTAATTTTCTTAAACTTTCTATTTTACGATTTTTATATTTTAAAACTTTACTAGCACTTTCTAGAATAACTCTTCTTTCTTCTGGTTTAGCAGTTACAATTTTTTCTATACTTCCTTGACTAATAATATTAAGTGAATCATTACCTATTCCACTATCTAAAAATAGGTTTGTCACATCTTTCAAACGAACTTTAGCATTATTAATATAATATTCATTTTCCCCAGTTTTATATAATATTCTTTTTACTTCCACTGTTTCTAAATCAGTATTTAAAAAATGATCGCTATTATCAAATTCCAAAGCTACTTCGGCTCTTTTTAAACCACTTCTTGATTCACTACCTGAAAAAATAACATCAACCATTTCTTTAGAACCACGTAAACTTTTAACTGATTGTTCTCCTAAAACCCATCTTACAGCATCAACTATATTACTTTTTCCTGAACCATTAGGTCCAACAATAGCCGTTATATTACTTTTTAATTCTAAATCAATTTTATCGGCAAAAGATTTAAAACCATTAATTCTAATACTTTTTAATTTCATACTTCACCTACTTAGCTCTTTTTTGATAGGCATCAAAAGCAGCTTGTTGCTCTGCTTCTTTTTTACTTTTACCGATGCCTCTTCCATAAACAATTCCATCAATTACTACTTCCATAACAAACTCTTTATCATGAGCAGGACCATTTTCACTAACTAATTCATAAGTTAGACTTTTTCGATCAGTTTGAACAAGTTCTTGAAGTAAAGTCTTATAATCTCTTAAAAAATGGGTATCTTCTTTAATAAAAGGTAGGATTATTTCATCAGCATAACGTTTGGCAACTTTAAATCCACAATCTAAGTAAATCGCTCCTAAGACGCTTTCAAAAACATCAGCTATAATGGTGTCATTAACGTCTTTTTGTTGTCCTTTACCAACTAAGATATATTTATCTAAACCAATTGTCTTAGCATAAGTTGCTAAAGCTTTTTCGCAAACAAAACAAGCTCTTTCTTTACTCATTGCCCCTTCTTTTAAATCAGTATGTAAATAAAAATATTCACTGGTAATTAGTTGCAAAACCGCATCACCTAAAAACTCTAAACGTTCATAATTTTTAGTATGGCGTTCATTGGAATAAGAACTATGAGTAAAAGCTTCAAGCATTAATTTTTTATTTTTAATTTCTATGTGATATTTTTTAAAAAATTCATCGAAGTTCATCTTGTCACCACTTTCCTAAATATTATACTATGTATAACTTAAAATGTAAATTAAGGAAATAAAAACTTCATCACAAATCGTTTTACAAATAAAGATAAATATAGTAAAATGTTATTGGGTGGTTAGATGAAAAAGGCCCTTATTTTTTTGATTAAATGTTATCAAATTACCCCTCTTGCTAGTCATAGTTTTTGCAGATGTACTCCAACTTGTAGTAATTATATGATTGAAGCAATAGAAAAATATGGGTGTTTAAAAGGATTAAAATTAGGGATTAAGCGTATTTTAAAATGTAGACCTGGTGGTATTTATGGATACCAGCCATTAGAATGGAGCAAAGAAAAATGAAAAAATTATTTTATAGTGTGATATTATTTAGTTTACTGTTTATTACAAGTGGTTGCTTTGATTGGAATAACTTAGATAATGCCACAATTTATACAACTGTATATCCAATTGAATATTTAGTTGAAAATTTATATTCTAATTATAAAAGTTCTAGTTCAATATATCCGCCAGGAGCTGATGTCGTAAATTACTCACTTACTGATAAACAGGTTTTAGATTTTAGTAAAGGAACTTTATTTGTTTATAATGGTATAACTAATGAAAAACAAATTGCTAAATCATTTATTAATAAAAATAAACAAATGAAAATAATTGATGTTGCTCAAGGATTAAAATATACTTATGGGGTTGAAGAATTATGGCTTAGTCCAAGTAATTATTTAATGCTTGCAACTAATTTTAAAAATAATTTAGAAAAATTAGTTGGTAGTAAATATACCAATGACGAAATAGAAGTAAAATACCATGAATTAGAAGAAACTTTATCAGTAATGGATGCTGAAATAAGAAAAATTGCCACAACTGCAAAAGAAAGTAATCGTAATACTTTAGTTGTTACTAAAAAAATATTTAAATTTTTAGAAAATTATGGATTCAATATTATATGCTTAGAAGATTATGAAGAAAATTCAGCTAATTTAAATACTTTAAAAAATAATTTTAGAAATGGTACTTATAAATATTTATTTAAAAGAAATGATGAAGAAAATAATGCTGTTATTGAAGATTTAAAAAAGAACTATAATGCTAATGTTGTAGAAATTAATATGATGAATACTTTAACAAATGAAGAAAGTACTTATTTAACAATTATGAATGAATTTGTAACAGACTTAAAAAATGCTACCAACTCATAAAAACTTCCAAATGGATGTTTTTTTAATGTCTTAAATTTCTATGCATTTTTTTGTCCATATTTTTAATAAAAAATTATTTATCTATTTTCGAGGAATTAATACAACAAAATAAATCTAAAATTAAAACAAAAACAAAAAAGAATAAAATTATTTTCATATATTAATCACCTATTTAATTATATGAAATAATTATTACTCTTTTTAATTAACGGGTCTAATTATTTTAAATAAATTATAAATTAGACAACCTAAACTAGCTCCACAAAAATCAATAATAACGTCCATTGCTTGAGGACTCCTTCCTCCAACAAAAGATTGATGAAATTCATCACTTATAGCATATAATAAACAAAAAACCGCAACGATAATAAATTGTTTTTTAGTAATTTTATAATATTGCTTTACTAAATTAATTGTTAATAAAGCTAAAATTAAATAAATACTAAAATGACCTAATTTACGAATGAAAAATTTACACCAAGGAGCTGATAAAGAAATATTAAAAATATCTTCAATTATTTTTAATATTCCATTTGATACCCCACTACTAGATTCACCATTTTGAGATGAAAAGAAAAATATCAAAAGTAGCCAACCAACAAATAATATCCATGCTATAATTTTTTTTCTATTCATTAGGCGTTTCCAATACTTCATTTAATTTAGCAATTGCCTCCGTTACAGTTTCCATTTTTGGCTCCATTACATATAAGTTTTGATTAGGATAACTATAAGTTGGCAACATATTTCCACTACCATCAACATTTTTCGTTTCAATATGCCATGAACGCATATCATCTAATTGCATTTTTACAAGACTAGTTATATCATCAGAAGTTAAGTTTGTTTCAAATGTTCCATCTAAAGCTCCTAAAATATTATTATAATTATTAATTATGGTACTTGAACTTGTTACTTTATCAATAATTAAACTTATAACTTGTTCTTGGTTTTCACCACGATGACGATCTCCTGTATCATAAGCATGACGTTCTCTAGCAAAAGCAAGAGCACAAGAACCACCAACACTGTTTAAACCAGGATAGAATGTACAACTATGATTTGTCCAGCAATTAAAAGAATAATCAACATCAGAATTAATGTTTAAACCCCCAATAGCATCGACTAAATTAACAACCGCATTAAAATTAACTCTTAAATAATAAGGTATTTTAATTTCTAATAAATCTTCAATTGTGGCCATAGATAGTTCTATTCCTCCAATTGTACCTGAATGAGTTAATTTATCTTTTAATCCCTCTGTACCATGAACTTGAACATAATAATCTCTTGGAATATGAATCATTAAAATATTTCTAGTATTAGGATTAATTGCTAAAATAATATTTACATCACTTAAACTTCTAGACGGTAAGTAATTACTTCTAGTATCTATTCCACTTAAATATAAGACAAATGGATCTTTAGTAACATCAATTCCTGTATCAGTAATACGTTTTTCTGTAGTTATAGTAATAGTATCTAGCACTTTAACTTTCTGTTCGTATTCATCATCTACTTCTATTTTAGCATCATAATTACCAGAATTTACTATAGCAATTAATTCAGTATCCTCTTTTACTTCATCCATTAAACTTACAATATCATCAACATATTCAATATCAACATTTACTTTTCGCTTAATTGCTCTTTCATATTCATTTAAATCATCTAAATCTTTAATTGTTTTAACGGTATGATCTTTAATATCTTCTACTTTTTCATAAGAAGAATTAGCATTAACTAAAATATTATAAACATTAGTTTCAAAATGAGCGCCTAAATTACTTCTTAAAAAAGATATCGTATCATTAATTTGATAAACAGCATATCCCTCAATAAGCATGAATAAAACTGCAAGGACATCAATAATAATTAAAGAAACCTTTTTGGTATGCTTTTTAAAAACAATTAACCCATGAATACATCCAAAAATAATTAAAACAATTACTACAGCCATAAAATATTTAAATGGTAAAATATTAGCGTCAAAAATAAAATATCCTAATATAAGCATTAGGATAATTGATAATCCCCATATAGCTTTACTAACAACAACATATTTTAAACTCTTTTTCTTTTTTCTTTTTTTATTTTGCATTTTACAACCTCTTTTCTAGAAGATTATATCATGAATTAAAAAGAAAGTAAAACAAACCTGAAGGCACTGATTTTAAGCATGAAACGTTTATATTTTAAATGATAATTAATGTAAATAACATTAATGTTTTAATCTTTTTGAATTTTTATTGATTCAATTTTATTTGCAAATGAATTAATATATCTTTCAACACTCTCAATTACTAATACATCATTTTCCCTTAAATTTAAAGCATTTTGTAAAACCCCATCTTTTCTTATATGATGTGTTTCTTTAAAATAATGTTTTAAATGATAAGTTAAATTATCACTAAAAGAATCACCAACTATAAATAAACGATTATTACTACTAAAATTATTATTGTTATATATAATATAACCATTTCCTTTTTTATCTTTATTAATTTTTGATTCGTCATTATAAATAGCTTCATATTTATAATCTTCATTTTTCAAACCATTTATTCCAGTCATTTTAGTTATGTCTCCATTATAAATTACATATTTAATAAATGATGGTTCAATTACTTTTAAATTTAAATTTTCTAAAATTAATTTACTCGCAAAATATGATCCATAAACATTCCAGTGAGTATCATCTTTATAATATAATAATGAGTCTTGATTTTTATTGTCTATTAATATGTCTTTTGCATATACTACATTAACACCTTTATTTATTAAATAATTTACATACTTTTCAGCTGTTATTTCTTTTTCATTATTTATTTTATATTTATCAGGCATAAACTCTTGATAAATTTCTTCTTTATTAGTTCCTATAATAATAATTACTTTTACACCAAGTTTATTAAATTCTTCTAATTTATTTTCAATTTTTTCATAATCATCAGCCATTTGTTTTTCACTAAAATTATCTGCTCTAATATATTGTTTAATTGCATTATCATTTTCACCTTTATAAAAATACCAATCATTCTTACCAAAAATAACTTGTGAAGAATCTAATTCATTAAATAATTTTTTATCTATTTTATTTTTTATGGAAATAATTTCACTTCTAAATGGTAGATGATCATTATAATAATTTTCTAATAAAATCATATATTTGGTTAAATTATTATCATATTTTGGAAATTCTTGCAAATTACGATTTTCAGTTGTTTCTATATTTTTATTATAAAAAGCATATATTATTGTAGGCAGTACTAAATAACTAATAAATAAAATAATTAATATCTTCTTTTTCATAAATACACCTCAAAATCTAAAATAAATAAATGGATTATATGTTCCAGAAACTAAAGAAAAAATACATAAAATCATTAAAATACTTATTAATAAAATGTCAGCTTTATAAACATTTTGTTCATCGTAAGTTCTAATTTGAATTTTTGGAATAATTTTTTGAATAGGTCCTGCCAAAATAATTGCAATAAAAAATATTAACCATATCTTAATATTCATAAAATATGAAATAGTATATAATGAATTAGAATTCCAAATAAGCATTCCCTTTAAAAGTAATAAAGCTTCTTTAAATGAATTACAATAGAAAAGAGCCCAACCTATAATTACAACAAATAACACATATATATTATTTAATAATAAGCATTTACTATTTTGTAATTTTTTGCCAAAAAAAATTCTTTCAAATAAAATAAAAATCCCGTGCCATACTCCCCATATCCAAAAATTCAATGATGCACCATGCCATATACCTGTTAGTAAAAAAACAATTCCTAAATTAATTAAAGTTCTTTTTTGCCCTTTTCTATTGCCGCCTAATGGAATGTAGATATATTCTTTAAACCAAGTAGACAAACTTATATGCCAACGTCGCCAAAATTCTTTAATAGATTTAGAAATATAAGGATAGTTGAAATTTTCAGAAAAATGAAATCCAAACATTCTTCCTAATCCTATAGCCATATCACTATATCCTGAAAAATCATAATAAATTTGCATTGTATATAATACTACTGCTAACCAAATTAAAGGGGTACTTAAATCTTTTAGAGGAATATCATTACTTAATATTTGACTTACAACATATCCTAATTGATTTGCTATCAAAACTTTTTTACTTAAACCAAAAACAAAACGTTTTATACCATAGCAAAAATCATTTATATTTACTTTTCTATTATTTATTTCTTTTTCAATTTCTTTATATTTAATTATTGGCCCAGCAATTAATTGAGGAAAAAACATAATATATAAAGCCAATTTAAAAGGATTTTTTTGAAGATTTATTTCTTTACGATATAAATCAATAATATAAGAAAGAGCTTGAAAAGTGAAAAAAGAAATTCCTAATGGTAAAATAATTTGAGATATTTTAAAATTAAGTTTTATATCAAATATATTAAATAACTTAATTATATCGTTTAATAAAGTATAAAAATATTTGAAATAAAATAATGGAACTAAATTTAAAAATATAGATAATACTAAAAATAGCTTTTTATTTTTTGCTTTTTCAATAATAAAGCCAAAAATATAATTAATAAATACAATATATAATAATATAAAAAGGTTAACGAATTCCCCCCCCCCCAAGTATAAAAAACAACACTAGCAAACAATAATAAATAGTTTTTAATTGCTTTAGGTACAATAAAATATAATATTAATGTTATAGGTAAAAATATCCATAAAAACAACATACTACTAAATAACATACTATATCACCGATAATATTATATCGTATTATCATATTTTTTACAAAAAAAAATGTTTTATCCTAAAATGTTTTATGAATATGGTAATCGCATAAAAATAAAGTGTTTTTAAGTAAACAAAAATAATGTATTCTTATAATATTAGGAAGTATAAGAATACATAAAAACGTTAATTAATCATTTTGAATTATTGGAATACCAAAGAGATATAAGAGGTAAAAAACATAATTTAGTAGATATATTAATAATGACTATCTATTGAATATTATGTGCTATACTAACTTTGAATTCAATTGATATTTATCTATAGTAAAATTGTTTTTAATCTTGCTAGACTTGATAATTCTATGGATAAACTTACTTTAAAGAAAAAATGACACGTTATATAGAAAATCTTATATTTAATGTCATTTCTTATTCTAATCTTTAACTTTACTAATTTTTTTATGCAATTGCCTTAAAAGACAAAATTACTTTACATTTTTAAAGTAGTAATTGGCACGACATAGATGCCATCTTCTCTTTGATATGCTATTTTTCCAGCAGTTAAAATCATTAAAAATGATGGCTTTTTCATTTTATCTGTATCAATAACATTTTCTAATTTCAATAAATTTTTAGCAGCTTCTTCAATAGATTCATCAGAACCAATTTTAATTTCAATAGCTCCCCATTTTCCATTTTTTAAATGAATAATTGCATCACACTCTAAACCAGATTTATCTCGGTAAAAAAATACATCGCCATTTAAACAATCAGCATAAATTTTTAAATCTCTTAAGCATAAGGCTTCAAATATAAGTCCAAATGTTTTAAAATCCATCAATAAATCTTTATCACTGGCACCTAAAGCAGCTATAGCTAATGATGGATCAACAAAGCATCTTTTATTTGTCGTACGAATATCAGTTTTACTTCGTAATTTTGGTTTCCATGCCATTACATCATCTATTATATATAATTTTGATAAAGCATTTAAGTAGTCAGCAATTGTTTTTTCAGAAATTTCAGCATCATTATATAATGTATCTTCCTTAATTGTAGTCAAATTAGCGGTAGTACAAATATTTCTTGCAAGACTTTTTAATATTATTCTTAATCTTGTAGGATTTCTAGTAATTTCGTCAACTGTATTAATATCATTTGATATTACTGATTCTAAATAATCACTTGCTATTATTAATGCTCCTTCATTATCTGCAGTTAAAGAATCCGGCCAACCACCTCTTGCACATAAAAAAGCAATATCTTCTAATTCTTTATCAGAATAACCATTTATTTTTTTTCGATTAAATAAATCTTCTAATGATACTTCACCTGTAGAATCATTTGATTCATAAAGACTCATTGTTCTCATAAATAATTTAATTATTCTTCCTGTACCAGTATGTTTCGGTTGTTCTTTTCTAGGAGTTGCAGAACCTGTAAGTATATATTGATTTTTTAAACCAGTATTATCTATATCATAACGAATTGCATCCCAAAGCATTGGAGCATCTTGCCACTCATCGATTAACCGTGGTTTTTCACCAGTTAACAATAAGTCTGGACGAGTTTGGGCTATTTCCAAATTATTTTTTCTTGTTGCTGGATTTTGTAGTTCTAAATAACTTTTAGCAATTTGCTTGGCAGTAGTGGACTTTCCACACCATTTTGGACCTGTTATTAATATAGCTCCATACAATTTTAAACGCTTAGTTAAAACACTATCCATTATTCTTGGCATATATTTTTCCATATTTATCTCCCTTCATTAACAAAATGATAACATATTTTTTAAATAAAGTATAGTATTACTTCCGAGTTTGGCACGTTTTTGCTTCCGAGTTTGGCACGTTTTTGCTTCTGAGTTTGGCATATTTTTACTTCTGAGTTTGGCAAAAAACGTTAGCATTTCACTAACGTTTAAATTTGAATGTTCTTTCTAATGTTAACCATTTTTGATCTTTTTCACTTAAAGAAAGTGGTGTTCCATCTTCTAAAGTATAATTTGAAGCAGTAGCATTACCTGGATAATTACCAACAACTTCTGGCCACGCTATATTAATATTTGGGTCATTCCAAGCAAGACCACTTTCATCACCTGGATGATAAAAATCTGTACATTTGTAACAAAATTCAGCAGTATCACTTAAAACTAAAAATCCATGAGCAAAACCTTCCGGAATATAAAATTGTTTTTTATTTTCGGCAGATAATATTACCCCATACCATTTACCATAAGTACTACTGTCAGCTCTTAAATCAACAGCAACATCAAAGACTTTACCATTAATTACTCTAACAAGTTTGCCTTGAGGATATTCTTTTTGGAAATGTAATCCTCTTAAAACACCCTTTTTAGAACAACTTTGATTATCTTGAACAAAATTCATATTTAATCCAAAACTTGCTAAATCTCGGGCATTATAAGTTTCCATAAAGTAACCTCGGTCATCACCATGAACAGTAGGCGTTATTTCATATAGTCCTTCAATTGGACATTTACTAACACTAATTTGACTCATTTTTTCACTTTCCTTTTCTTTTTCTATATTTAATTTTTTTAAATATCTTTTAACGGCATCTTGCCAATCTGGTAAAGGTTCAAAACCTTTTTCTTGTAATTTACTTGTATCTAAACGACTATTTTTAGGTCTTTTAGCTAAAGTAGTTCCATACTCTTTTGTAGTAACTGGTGTAACTTTAGTATTTATCCCAGCTTCTTGATATAAGTATTTAGTTAAATCATACCAAGAAATATATTCTCCTTCATTAGTAGCATGATATATTCCGTATTCATCTTTACTAGCCATATCAAGCAATAGACGAGCTAAATCCTTAGTATAAGTCGGTCTTCCTATTTGGTCATTAACAACTTTTACTTCATCATGATTTTTACTAACATTTAACATTGTCTTTAAAAAGTTTTTACCATTTATACCAAAGACCCAAGATATACGAACGATATAATATTTATCTAGATATTGTCTTACAGCATTTTCACCAGCACTTTTGCTTAATCCATAATAATTTAAAGGTGAGGTAATCTTACTTTCACTTGACCAAGGTTTGTTACCCAAACCTTCAAAAACATAATCAGTACTAAGATAAATCATTTTAGCATCAATATCATGACAAATTTTAGCTAAATTTTTAGTACTACTATAATTACTTCTAAAAACTTCATTTTTATTTTCTTCTTTTTCAGCATCATCAACTTTAGTCCAAGCTGCACAATGAATAATAACATCAGGATTTATTTCTTTTATTTTTTCTTCTAATAAAGTAATATTTAATAAATCAAGTTTTTGATAAAATTCTAAATTATATTCATCTTTTCTTCCACAGCCTACAACTTCATAACCTCTTTTTAAACATTCTTTATAAACATCGTATCCTAATTGTCCAGTAACCCCTGTAACTAATACTTTCATTTTACCTCCCGTTTTCTTAGATATGCACTTTGATATTCTTTACTTTTTATTTGCTCTAACCACTTAACATTATTTAAATACCATAAAATAGTTTCTTTTATGCCATCTTCAAATTGATAACTTCTTTTAAAATCTAACTCATTTTCAATTTTACTACAATCAATAGCATATCTTAAATCATGACCTTTACGATCTTCTACAAAACTAATTAATTCTTCACTCTTTTTTAATTCTTTTAATATAATTTTAACTAATTTTAAATTAGTTTTTTCACTTCTACCCCCTAAATTATAAACTTCACCAACTTGACCATTTCTAACAATTAAATCAACACCAACATTATGGTCATGAACATGAATCCAATCTCTAATATTCTCTCCAGTTCCATAAACCGGTATTTGTTCATCATTTAAAGCCTTAGATATTACAACAGGTATTAATTTTTCAGGAAATTGATAAGGTCCATAATTATTCGAGCAACGACTAATCGTAACAGGAAGTCCAAAAGTTCGATAGTAAGCCATAACTAATAAATCAGCACTAGCTTTACTTGTTGAATAAGGACTTGACGTTTTAATAGGCGAATTTTCGGTAAATAACAAATCAGATCGATCAAGTGGCAAATCACCATAAACTTCATCAGTAGATATTTGATGATATCTTTTAATTTGATTTTTTAAGGATGCTTCTAAAAGATTTTGCGTTCCAATTATATTAGTTGTTAAAAAAATTGTTGGGTTTTTAATAGAATTATCAACATGGGATTCAGCAGCAAAATTAATTACCACATCAAATTTTTCTTTTTTAAATAATTCTAAAATAAATTCACGGTTAGTTATATCACCATATACAAATTTATAATTACTTAAGTTTTTTAAGTTTTCAATGTTATGATAATTTCCCGCATAAGTTAAAGCATCTAAACAAACATATTCATCTAAAGGATATTTTTTAGTAACATAATGCAAGAAATTACTACCAATGAATCCAGACCCACCGGTAACTAAATATTTCATCTTCTTGGCTCCTTTGTAGCTCTTACTAATTTTAATAAATATTCGCCATATTCATTTTTACTTAGTAACTGGGCTCTTTGTTCTAGTTGTTCTTTACTAATCCATCCCCGATAATATGCAATTTGTTCTGGACAACATATTATTTTATCTTTATTCTTTTCAATAGCTCTTATCATATTAGCAGCATCAAGTTCACTATCAAAAGTTCCTGTATCAAACCAAGTAAATTCTTCACCTAAGATTTCAGCTTTTAATAGCCCTTTATTTAAATACATCTCATTTAAAGTTGTAATTTCATACTCTCCCCTAGCTGATTTAGTTATATTTTTAGCAACATCAGCTACTTTACTTGGATAAAAATATAAACCCGTAATAGCATAGTTAGATTTAGGATATTTTGGTTTTTCTTCAACACTTAAAACATTATTTTCTTCATCTAATTCCATAATACCAAATCTCTCAGGATCTTTTACTTGATTACCTAAAATAGTAGCTTTACCATCATAAGCATTTATTTTAGCATGTTCTAATATTTCCGTAAATTTATTACCATAGAAAATATTATCACCTAAAACCATGGCACAAGGTTCATCTAAAATAAAATCTTCACCTATTAAAAAAGCTTGAGCTAACCCTTCTGGTTTTTCTTGAACTTGATAAGTTATTTTAATGCCAAAATCACGACCATCTTTTAATAATCTTTTAAAACTATCTTGGTCTTCTCTAGTTGTAATTACTAATATGTCTTTAATACCCGCAAGCATTAAAGTTGATAAAGGATAATAAATCATTGGCTTATCATATATAGGCATCAATTGTTTACTAATCCCTTCAGTTATTGGATAAAGTCTAGTTCCACTTCCTCCAGCTAAAATAATTCCTTTCATTTTACCTCCTTATTGAAATGAATTTTACTGGATTTTAATTTCCATCATGACAAAAAGTATCCAATTTTATTTAAACTATTTTTAATTATAATTTTAAAAATTAGCCTTTCATCATCTTAATTATAAAATAGATTTAATTAAAAAACAAGGTTTTAAGCCTTGCTCAATTTCTTATTCTTTAACTATCACCAATACATTTTAAATACAACCTTTAATATTTTATGTTTAACTCTTGCATTAAAAATTCCAATTTTTAAATATAATTTTGAAATATTTTTACTTATTAATTTAAATAATTTATAGTATGACGGCAATATTTCTATTGTATCGAATACATTTACATTATTTTTTAAACAAAATGTTATATATCCTTTTTTTAAATTATTTTTTAATTTTATTATTTTATTATTAATTTCAATATTTTTGCTACTTATAATTTTAACCTCAGATATAGTAAGATTTACTGATTTAAAATTAGTAGTCATACCATAAAAAGAACAATTATTTAAATTATTTAATTCTTTATATATAAAATCATCATTTTTTATTAATTTTATAAAATTAATTTTATTATCTTCTGGTGAAAATATTTCAAGTTCTGAAAATCCATAATTATAACCTTCTACTTCTAATAATTTTATTTCAATTTTTGATGTCTTTATTGCTTTTTCTAAACAATAATTAGTAACCATATTTTCCAGATCAATAATATATTTATTTTTATCTATTGTTAATTCAACTTTTTTAATTTTAGAATTTAAATCATAACTTTGTTGATAAAAATTAAATTCATATATATTTTTAGGTTTATCAAATTTAATAATAATTTTTTTATCTTCATCATTTGGGTGCCAAAATTTTTTACTAATTTTTAAATATTCTTTATCTCCATTCATAACATCATCTAAATCAAAAAACATAAAATCATTTAAATACTTTTGGTCACCTGATGATACCTTAACATCAGCAACATTTAATAAATTATTCGTTCTTCTTCTCCAGTATATATTATCATTATTAATAATGCTTTTAGTTTTTCTTACTAATACTTGTGAAGCATGATATTTTAATGTTTTATATATTTTATTTTTAAATAAATTATTAGTATATACTATTTCTAAAACAGGAAAACGACACCTGTCATTATAATCATAATACATATTAGAGATAGTTTTAATAGAAAATTTTTCTTTATTTATTTTAGTTGAAACATTATAAGAATTAAATAAATCATTATAACCATTATATGATGTTGAATAAGCAAAACCTTTAAAAACAAAAGGTTTATAATTTTCATTTTCTTTAAGAATTTCTCCCATAACTTTTTCAAATGATAATGATAAAGCACGATGATCTGGATGATAATCAATATCTATTGCAAATATAAAATCAGGCATTATATCTAATATTATATCTTTTATATCATGTAAAAAATTTTCTTTATAAAATTGATTATGATAGCCACTTTTTAAATAATGGTAATCTTGATTATTATATGTATAAGTTTCATTAATATTTCTAACATTATGCCATAATTCATTAGTTAAATAAATGTGATTTTTTTGATCTTTCAATTGATCACAATAACCTAAAAAATGAATATTTTCTTTTTTAACATTAAAATATTTTAATACTTTAATTGCTTCTTTATGTCTAAAATAATCTTTTACAAAATAATCACCATTAGTAGAATATACAACATGAACTTCACAATTAATTTTTTTAAAACTTGCTAACATTCCCCCACACAAATTAATTTCATCATCTTGATGAGGAACTAATATCAATATCTTTTTATTTTTAAATTCATTAAATTTAAAAAATGAATTATTCATGATTTACTCCTTAACTATAAATAAATATTTTTTTATGAATTTTGATTTTGCTAAAATAATAACAATAATAATGCTTAAAATAAAATTTATTATATATAAAATAATATAATTCAAACATGGCATAAAAGGTAATGTTAAATATCTTTTTAAAATATATAATATAGGTCGATGAACAAAAAATAAAGCCAAAGAAATTTTTGATATATATGTAAAAAGATTCCCAAATTTAATATTCTTAATTCTTTGCAATAGTTCAAATAAACAAATACCTGATATTAAAATACCAAAAAAGTCATAATATACTATTGAAGCATTACCTTTCATATAGCCGATCATTTGATATAAAACAGAAACTGTAAAACTAATAATTAATGCTATTATTAAATACTTTGATTTAATATTTTTTAAGATTTTTTTATTAAATAAATAATATCCAATGATTATATAAATACCATATACCCCCCCCCCAGAATGTCCTTTAATCCAAGAGAGTATTCTTTAGTAGAAAATAGCTAAATAGTATGAAAATTCCA
>CANQIN010000009.1 GCA_947623995.1 uncultured Bacilli bacterium
TTAATTTGTTACTTGCTTGTTTTTGTAATTTTGCTAAAAATCCTTCTGTTGGATTTATTTCTCCCATACTTAATCCACTTATTATTCTTCTTGTTTTATTTAATGGTACATTTCCTATATTTGTCATTGTCAATGCTAAACTTTTTACATTACTTCCATACTGACATTCTTCTTTTAAATGATTTGGTATTTCTTCATGTACTACTTTCCCACAGCATGAGCATTTATATTCTATATATCTATGTCTTCTATTTATTACTATTAATTTATAATCTTTTTCATCTTTTTCAATTATTCTTCCTGTTTTAATTAATTCTTTTCCCTGACATTTTGGACATTCTTCTAAAGTGTGTTCTGCTGTTTCATTTATCTTTTCATCTTCTATTCTTTCTAATTTATCTTTTTTATGTCCTGCTTTTCTTCCAATTTTTTCTCCTGTTTTAACTCTTGAATTTGGTACATGTTTTTTCTTTCCTATTGGAGTTTGACTTGTTGGTATTCCTGAATTTGTTCCATCATTATTACTTAATGATTTTAATCTTTCTATTTCTCTTAAAGCTTTACTTAATTCATCTTTTAGTTCATTAATTGTATTTTCTTGTTTAGCAACTGTTTGTTCTAATCTCATTTGAGCATCTTCTGCAATTACTGCTCTTAATTCCATATGTTTATAATCAGTACATTTTTTATCATATTTATTTTGTAATTTTTCATAATCTTTATAAAATTTATTTTCATAATTTGTAGCCATTTTTGTCACCAACTTTATAATATAATTATATCATCAGATGCCCTTAAAACCTAGAAAAAATGGCAAAAGTTATCAACAAATTTAGCCTACTTATCAACTATTATTTTAACTTAAAAAAAACTAGATTTTTTATTTTTTTTATAGTTTATTTTCGTTTGGGGCTGTAAATAGTAACTAAATTAAAAAAACCAGGATAAAAACATCAAATTAAGTATTGACATAAAATAAATCAAGTAAATAACACGAAAATAGAACTTCACACGAAAAAAAAGCATGATAAAAAATGTAAATTATATGTAAAAAATATAACAAATTTATTCTTTTTATTATAAAATTTTCTATATGAGGTGACTAATATGGCAAAGCCAAAATCTGTATTAGAAAATTTATCAAGGAGAGAAAAAGAATTTATAAAAGCAAAATTAGGTATAACTAAATTTGAAGAAGCTGATAAAACTACTTTAAAATTATTAAGAGAAGCTTTAAAAAAGTTAAAAGATTCTAGAAGTAAAAATATGATTATTTATAAGTTATGGGATATTTTAATGTGTGTCATAATTGCATCTTTAGCCGATTGTGATGACTGGGATAGTATTCATGATTTTGTTGTAGACAATTACCCTTGGTTTAAAAGTTTTTTACAAATGACTGGTGGTATTCCATCAGCTGCTACTTATGAAAGAGTTTTAAGTTTAATTGACTCCGAAGAATTAAACAATATATTGTTTGATTTCTTCACTTCTTTAACATTAAAAGAAACTACAACTCAAAAAATGAATCATATTGATGGACGGGTTAATAATGGTAGTAGTAGAAAATCAACTTTATTAAATGAAGAAAAAAGACTTTTAAATTGTCTTAATGTTTATTCAACAGAATATGGATATACTATATATACTAAACAAATAAATGAAAAATCAAATGAAATACCAGCTGTAAAAGATGTAATTAAAGGAATTGATTTAACAGATATCATAGTTACTTGGGATGCGTTAAATACTCAAATAGATAATGTTAAAGCAGTTATAAATTCGCATGGAGATTATATAGTACCTATAAAAGGAAATCAAGGAACTTTTTATCAAGATCTATTAGATTATTTTGATGATGAATGTTGTGAAAAAATAATAGCCGGAAATAGTAAATCAGCATATTTAAAACAATATGAAAAAAGTCATAGTAATTTCATAGTTTATGAATATTATCAAACATCAGATATAAATTGGTTAGAAAATAAAAATGAATGGCAAGGTTTGACTACAATAGGAATGGTAAAAAAAACAATTACTAAACAAACTATAAAAATTGTTGAAAAAATAATTAAAGGCAAAAAGAAAAAAGAGAAAAAGAAAATTGAAGAAACAACAGTTGAAAAAAGGTATTATATATCAAGTAGAAATATAAATATAAATGAATTTGAAAAAGGTATTAGAGGACATTGGAAAGTAGAAAATAAAGTACATTGGCATTTAGATTTTACTTTTAAACAAGACAAAAATAAAACAACCAATAAAAAAGCTTTATTAAACTTAGAAATAATTCATAAATTTTGTTTAGCAATACTTCAAAAAGTTAAAGGAGACTATAATAAAAGTTTAAGGCGTATTAGAAAACATTTGTCTAATGATATTGAAAGGTTTTTACCTGAATTAGTTTGTCTATTATTACTTCACTAAACATTTATTCGCTTTTTGAGTTAAAAAAACTATCAAACCACGTTTATTATTGGCTTTGATAGTCTTATTCTAAAAAATTGATGTTTTTATCCTGTAAAAAAATTCTAAGATTTTAGTGTTATTCTTTATCAACGGATTTTATAACAACATGTCTATTAGGTTCTACTCCTACACTTTCTGTTGCTACTCCTTTAAAGTTTGTTAATTTATTATGAATTATTCTTCTTTCAAAGGAATTCATGTTTTCAAGTTCAGCATCGACTTTTGTTGCTCTTACTTCTTTGGCTACTTTAATTGCTAATCTTTCTAAATTATCAATTCTTCTTTCTTTGTAGTTTTCAACATCTAGAATTATTTTTGGACTAATTCCCCAATCTAATTTTACTTTGTTTTTAACTAAAGTTTCTAAGGCTTTTAAGGTTTGACCATTTTTGCCTATTAAGATAGGATTATTATTAGAATACATTGTTATGTTGATTGTTTCTTCTCTAACATTAGATTCAAAATTTACAAGAAGTCCTAAATGTTCTAGAACATCACTTAAATAATTTTCAATATCTTCAACTAATTGATTAAATGAGATGGCTTTGATATTAAAACTATTATCTTCTTCTTTAGTTTTAGAATAAACAATATTTTCGGTTCCCAAAATATTTTTAGCTTCTTCTAATGCTTCTAATAATGTCTTTCCTTTAGTTTCAATCATATATACTACCTTCTTTCTTTTTTCTTAGTTTTAACCTCTACTATTCTTTTTTCTTTTTGATTATCTTTTTCTAAAACTTTTTTAACTATAAAGTTTTGAATTACGGCAAAACCATTGGTTACAATCCAGTAAAAGGCAATGGCTGTTGGTAAATTAAATGAAGCAATTGAAATACTGATTATCATAAATTTAAACATGAAATTCATTTGTTTCATCATTTCATCATTACCATTATTTTGAGTCATTGAATGTTTGAAGGAAACATAAGTTGTAACAATTATTAAGAATATTAAAATAATATAAATATATTGTCCTTGGCTAATACCTTTCCATGGAGTTGTTCCAAGTTGCATGCCAAATAGTGACCCTTCAAAAATAGCTGGTACTTTGTTAATTGCATCTAAGAAGGCAAAGAATAAAGGTATTTGAATTAAGGCCACTAAGCATCCTGATACAGGATTAATTTTATATTTTTGATAAACAAGCATCATTTCTTGACTTTTAGCCATCATAGAAGCATTGTCAGTTTTGTTAGCATATTTCTTTTCAATTTTAGCTATTTCTGGTTGGGCTTTTTGAATGTTAGCTGATTGTCTCATACTTTTAATTGATAAAGGTAATAAGATAAATCTAATTAATAAACCAACAATCATTACGGAAATACCAAAGTTATTAACTAAAAATCCTAATTTTAAAATTACTAGGGCTATAGGTCTAACTAATAAAGTTTGCCATAGTCCACTGTATTTATTAGTGCCTAAGTTAAATTCTTGACAAGTTGGTAATTCTTCTAATTTAACATCTAATTGGTCATTATGTTCTTCATAAATACGATATAATTCACTATCTTCTTTTGGTTTACATAAGATATCTTTTCTAACACTTTGACCAGTTTCAGAGTTAGTTATTAATCTTCCTTCACTATCTTGTAAATAATCTTTAGCTCCACAACCACTTGTTAGTAATAAAATACTTATTAAGATGAGCCCTAAGATTTTGTTTTTTCTTTTCATATATTTGTCCTTTCTATTAGGGATTTAAAACTTTCTTCTAATTCTTGAAAACTAATTTTACTCGTGTTTTCTTTCATTATTATAATATAATCCTTATCAGTTCTCAACTGATTTTTATATTTATCTAGAATGACGCGCATTCTTCTTTTACATTTATTTCTCATAACCGCATTACCAAGTTTTTTAGAGACCGCTATACCAAAATGAGGATAATTAAATTTGCTTTCCTTATTATATAAGACAAAATTTTTATTTTTGATGTAGTTTTGATTTTCTATTATGTTAGTGAAGTCTTGATGTTTTTTAATCATTTCATGTTTTTTCAAAATTATCCTCTCCTTAATATTAAAAAGTCCACATTAAAAAATGTGGTTACTTACATAATCTTTTGCGACCTTTTTGTCTTCTAGTTTTTAAAATGTTTGTTTCTTTACGGGCAAAAAAACCATGTTTCTTTTTCATTTTTCTTTTATTTGGTTGATATGTTCTTTTCATCTAGAATCCCTCCTTTTTTTAAGTCTTACCTATTATAATATTAAGATTGGGAAAAAGTCAACTTAAAATGGCTTTGATGGACAGTCATTTGGATTTATTTTTTTGATTAAGTTAAGTTTATTTTCATATTCTGTCATTTCTTTTTCAATTTGCTCAAGGTCTTTTAGGGACATCTTTTTTAGCAAATAAAATGGACTAATTAGTAGCATTGTACTTAAAGAGAAAATTAAAGTATCAAAAATATTTTTAGATTTTGTTTCCTTATTATATAGATATGTGGATTTTTCTTTATTTAAAATTTGAACATTGTAGGTTGGATAATTTTCTTGTTCATTAATATTATTAGCATATTCAACGTATTCACATTCTTTAGTTAAGGTATTAGTTAATAAGGTTGGATTAGAAAGTAAGTTTCTAATATCTTCTTCATCTTTATTGGTATAGGAATAAGTATAGTGGATTTTTTGATACATACCATTATTTATAGGTTCATATGGAGTATTATATTCTAATAATAATTTTAAATCTTTTTCTTCATCATATTGATTAGTAAAATCTAAAACTGGTTTAGAATGTTCATTTTGTTCATTAAAGTTTTCAATTGCTGGGATAAATGTTTTAGTTATATCTTGTTTAAAAGGGGTTATATTTGTTGAACTGAAAAAATAATATAAAGATATAATCGCACCTATTTGAGTTGATGTTGAAAAATTTTTAACAAAGTTTGTTTTACTTTTTAGTTTTTTTAAATGTTCTAATTTAAGTTTATAATATTCTAATTCATTTTTTGTATTATTCATAATCTTGCCTCTTTCTTTAATTTAATTATAATAGATTGATTTTAAGAATGTCAATTTTTATTCGGTGTGGATAACTTTTTATTTTGGTGGATAGATAATTGTTATTGTTAATAGTTATTAACTTTTGGTAATGATGTTTTTCCTTTAAAATAGGGAGTTTTCTTTAGTTATAAACTTATCAACTTAGGTGTGGATAAAGTTATTAACGTTATTTTTTATGCACTTAGAAAAATTTGTTGATAATGTGGATAAGTCTAAATATTGTCGTATTTATCGTAAATATTTGGTGGATAACTTGTTGATAAGTTGTGAATTTATGGTTAATATAAAAATAATGCTTTCTAAAATAATTAAAAAGAGTTAGAATAATGGTAATTAAAATTTAATGGGCAGTGGGGTGGTTAAATGACAGATAAAAATCTATGGCAACAATTCTTAGATATGATTTATAAAGAAGTCAATTCCGCCTCTTATCATGCTTGGTTTAGTGATTTAAAATTAGTGTCCATTGACCAGGAAAAGATTGTTATTCAGGTACCAATGGAAATTCATAAAAGAATTTTAAATGAGAACTATTATTCTTTAATTGATGAAACTTTTTATAAATTAACTAATATTAATTATAATTTTGAGTTTGTTCTAAAAGATGAATTAGAAATTGATAGTGAAGATGAAGTTATTCCTAAAATAAAAGTTGATAACTTTGAAAAGAATGTGGAAGAGTGGGAAAGTAATTTAAATCCTAATTTAAATTTTGATAATTATGTTGTTGGTGATTCTAATCGACTGGCTAAAGTAGCAGGCATGGCAGTTGCTGAGCAACCGGGAAAAATTCATAATCCCTTATTTATATATGGTAAAAGTGGTTTAGGAAAGACGCATTTGATGCACGCGATAGGAAATTATATTGTAGCTAACTCGAAGAAAAAGGTTTTATATACAACTAGTGATTGGTTTAAAGATGATTATGTTAATATTTCTAATAATTCTAATAATAATTTAGATATTGTGGCTGATTTTAAAAGGAAGTATCGCGATATTGATGTGTTAATAATTGATGATATTCAGTATTTAGTGGGAGCCGAGAAGACTCAGCAAGAATTTTTCCATACTTTTAATGCTTTGCATCAAGCTAATAAACAGATTATTATTAGTTCAGATAGGAGTCCTGATGATTTGAAGTTATTGGAAGAGAGACTTAGGAGTCGCTTTATGTGGGGACTTCCAGTTGATATTTATCCACCTGATTTTGAACTGCGATGTAAGATTTTAAAGGCTAAGTTAAAGAATATGACGATATCGACGAAAATTGATGAAAATGTTATTGAGTATATTGCTAATAATTGTCAAAATGATGTAAGATATTTAGAAGGAACTTTGAATAGGTTGATGACTTATACTGCAATGATTGTTCCTGAAAAGATTGATTTGAATTTTGCAATTGAAGCTTTAGGAGATTTTTTCAATCAAAATATTTATACTAATAGTAGTATTGAGGGAATTCAAAAGGCGGTGGCAAGTTACTTTAAGATAACGATTGAAGATTTAAAGGGGAAGAGAAAAAGTGCGAATATAGCATATCCAAGGATGATTGGAATGTATTTATCTAAGACTTTGACGGATGAAAATTTTAATCGTATTGGGTTGGAATTTGGTGGTAGAGATCATTCAACAGTTATACATGCTTGTAATCGAATTGAAAAGGATTTAAAGGATAATTTAAATTTAGGAACACAGTTAAAGGAAATTCAAAATTTAATGTAAGTTGATAACTTTTAGGAGATGTTAATAGTTATTAACTATGAAATTGGTTCTTTTTTCTAGAGATTATAAGGATTTGGCGAGTTATCCACTTTATCCACCGCTATAATATGAATAATAATATTTTATAAATAATAAGAAAGAAGGAATGAAAAATGAAATTTGCAATTGAGAAGGGAATATTATTAGAAAATTTAACAAATGTAATAAAAGGGGTTTCGACTAAGAATGTTATACCGGTTTTAAATGGCATTAAGTTTGAATTAAATAATGATGGGTTGACGCTTTTAGCTAGTGATAGTGAACTTACGGTTGAGACTTTTATTGATAAAGCATTAATAACTAATATTGAGAATAATGGAATTGCGATTATAAGTAGTAAGTATATTTTAGATATTATAAGAAAGATGCCTAGTGAGATTATTAATTTTGAAATGGTTGATAACTTAAATATTAAGATATATTCGGAATCTAATGTTTATAATTTAAATTGTTTAGATCCAATGGATTATCCTAATATTAAGTTAAGTGTTCATAAAGATCCAATTGTTTTGAAAGCTAATGTGTTAAAAGAAATTATTAATCAAACTTCTTTTGCAATATCTAATCAAGAGTTAAGACCGATTCTTACGGGACTTAATTTAAAGATTACAGGTGATTTATTGGAATGTATTGCGACTGATTCTTATCGGTTGGCTAAGAAAAATTTAAAGTTAGATAATCCTGTTTCATCTGATGTTAATATTGTTATTCCTGGTAAAAATGTGATTGAGTTAGAAAAAATATTAACTGATGAAGATGATGTTATGGTTCATATCTTTAGTAATCGGGTATTATTTCAATATAAAAATATTAAGTTTCAATCTAATTTACTTTCGGGAACATATCCTAATACCTCTAATTTAATACCAACTGAGTTTGATATTTTGGTACAAATTAAGAAAAATGATTTTGGAGGAGCTGTTGATAGGGCGGCTTTGCTTACCCAAGGCAAGGATAAAAATATTATAAAGATGAAGATTGAACATAAACAAATGGTGATAAATTCCACGGCTTCGGAGATTGGACGAACTGAAGAAACTTTAGTTGTTGATACGGATGAAAAGTCTAATATTGATATATCTTTTTCAGCTAAGTTTATGCTTGAGGCTTTAAAAACAATTAATGATGAAGATGTTTTGATAATGTTAAATGATGATGTGAAGCCAATTATTGTGAAGTCTTTAATTGATGAATCATTGATTCAATTGATATTACCGATTAAAACTTATTAATTTTTTGGTTAATAAGTTTTTTTTCGACAAAATATGCGGTAAAAGTGTGATATAGTTAAGAAAATTTTAAGTTTGGGGGATTTGGTTATGGAACGTTATGAAGTTAATAATGATACTTTGGCTGTTATCGCTTGTAATGATAGGTTATCAAGGATATATGAAAAAGGAAATTCTTTTTATGTAAGGTCTAATTCAACAAAGATTATGGAAGATAGTTGTGAATATTTTGGTAGTAGTTTAGATGGGCGAAGAAAGGGGACTGAAGCAATGATTGGGATTAATTATAAGGCTCCAATTATTGTGGAAGAATCTAATAATATGATATTTTTTCCTACTTCTTCGATAAGAAATAGTGTTAATTCATGGATTAATTTTGACCATGTGAAAAATTGTTATCAGAGTGGAAAAGATGTTTGGATTGAGTTTGATAATGGGGTTAAAATTAAAGTTCCTATTTCGGTGGGGAGTTTGAATAATCAGATTTTAAGAGCGGCCCGATTAGATAGTGAATTAAGGACAAGAAAAAGCAAAAAAACATTTTAAAGATGAGTATTTTGTGATATAATGGTTGTAGGTATAGGAGTATTAGGATACCTATTATTTTTCTATATAACAAAATTAAGGGGCAATAATATGCAATTACAATCTTTGAAGTTACTTCATTTTCGTAATTATGAACATTTAGAAATTAAATTTCATCCTAAAATAAATATTATTTATGGGAAAAATGGTTCAGGAAAGACTAATTTAGTTGAGGCTATTTATGTGCTTGCGGTTACGAGAAGTTTTAGAAATGTGAATGAAAAAGTTCTGATTCAAAGTGGCGGGACTTTAGGAAAAATCGAAGGTGAGATTGTAAATAATGATGAAGTTTATCCAACTAATTATCGGATTTATTTGGAAAAAGATGGTAAGAAAGTTAAGATAAACAAAAATAAGATTGTGAGATTAAGTGATTATATTACAAAGATACCGATTGTGTTGTTTAGCCCTGATGATTTGAAGTTTTTAAAAGATACTCCAAGTACCCGAAGAAAACAACTTAATATTTCCATTTCACAGTATAGTTTGAAATATTTAAAAAACTTAAGTAATTATAATAAATTGCTGAAACAACGAAATGCTTATTTGAAGAAGTTAATTGTTAATTCGAATCAATCGTTTGAGTATTTAAATATTTTGACTGAGAAGTTGATTGGTTATGGAATTAAGATTTATGAGGAAAGAGAGCAATTTATTGGGAAGATTAATGAGACTTTGGGCAATTTTTATCGGGATATTACTGGTCTTGGTGGTTTAAAGATTGGGTATAAGTCTGAATATGATGGGATGAGTAAAGAGACATTATTGAAAAGTTATCAACATTTATTAAAGAAAGACTTAATGTTTGGTAAGACTAATTTGGGAATTCATACTGATGATTTGCATTTTTTCCTTAATGATGAGGATTTGAGGGATTATGGAAGTGAAGGACAACAAAAGAATGCTATTATTGCGTATAAGTTGAGTGAATTAGAATTATTAAAGGAGATTTTGGGGTATTTTCCTATTTTGATTTTAGATGATTTGTTTAGTGAATTGGATAGGGAAAAGATTGAAAATATTTTTAAGATTTTGAAGAGTGATGTTCAAACTTTTATTACGACGACTGACTTGGATGTTTTGGAAAGATTTGGGTTAGAGGAGTATAAGAGTTTCGAAATAAAAGATGGACAAGTGGTAAAGGAGAGTAAACATGAAAGAAGAAAATAAGGCTCATTATAATGATAATGATATTCAAGTTTTAGAAGGCTTGGAGGCAGTTAGAAAAAGACCTGGAATGTATATTGGTAATACTAATGAAGCTGGATTACACCATTTAGTATGGGAAATTGTTGATAATGCGGTTGATGAGGCTTTAGCGGGATACTGTGATGATATTGAAGTTGAAATTGGTAAAGGTAATGTTATTACGGTTAAAGATGATGGTAGGGGAATGCCTACTGGTACGAATGCTAAGACAGGTTTATCAACAATTGAAACTATTTTTACGGTATTGCATGCTGGTGGAAAGTTTGGTGGCGGTGGCTACAAGGTTTCTGGTGGTCTTCATGGTGTTGGTGCTTCAGTTGTTAATGCTTTATCTGATTGGCTTGAAGTTAGAGTTTATCGGGAAGGTAAGGTTTTTTATCAAAGATTTGAAAATGGTGGAAAACCAGTTGAACCTTTGAAGGTTGTTGATGAATGTAGTGTGGATAGAACTGGGACAACTGTTAGTTTTCATGCGGACCCAACAATGTTTGAAACTACTGTATATAATTGGGATATTTTGTATAAAAGATTACAAGAAATGGCTTTTTTGAATAAGGGTGTGAGAATTACTTTAATTGACCAACGGGAAGATGAGAAAAAGGCGATATTCCATTATAATGGTGGGATAATTGAGTATGTTCAGATGCTTAATAAAAATAAGCAAGTATTATTTGATGATATAGTGTATGTTGAGGGTAGAGAAGATGATATTGCAGTTGAAATTGCGATGCAATACAATGATTCTTATAATCCATCAATTTATTCTTTTGCTAATAACATTCATACCCCTGAGGGGGGAACTCATGAAGAGGGTGTTAAGCAGGCTTTAACGAGAGTTATTAACAATTATGCTAAAAATGCGAAGTTATTAAAGGATAATGATGATAGTTTGACTGGCGAAGATGTGCGTGAGGGTATTGCAATGATTATTTCTTGTAAGCATCCTAATCCCCAATTTGAAGGTCAAACTAAGACTAAATTAGGTAATAGCGAAGTTAAAAAGATTGCTAATGATATTTTTGCTAATGGTTTTGAAAGATTTTTAATGGAAAATCCTGATGCTGCAAAGGCGATTGTTGATAAATGTATGACGGCTTCTAGGGCTAGGCTTGCTGCTAAAAAGGCTCGAGAGTTAACTAGAAGAAAGACGGCTTTGGATGGTTTTAATACGATTGGTAAGTTAGCAGATTGTACTAGTAAAGATGCTAGTATTTCGGAAATCTTTTTAGTCGAGGGTGATAGTGCAGGTGGTTCTGCTAAGGATGCTCGTATTCCTAAGACACAAGCTATATTACCTTTACGTGGTAAGATTTTGAATGTTGAGAAGGCTAGATTAGACCGAGCTTTAGGTAATGAGGAAATTAGAACGATTATTACGGCTTTTGGTACGGGTATTGGCGATGAATTTGATTTAGATAAGTTACGTTATAATAAGATTATAATTATGACCGATGCCGATGTTGATGGTGACCATATTCGAATTTTGTTATTGACGTTGTTTTATCGTTTCTTTAGACCAATTGTGGAGACGGGTCATGTGTATGCTGCTCAACCTCCTTTATATAAGGTTGTGTATGGTAAAACGATTAAGTATGTTCAATCTGATGAAGAGTTAGCAGAGTATCGAGCTACTTTACCTACAAGTGCTAAGCCTTTAGTTCAAAGATTTAAAGGTTTAGGGGAAATGGATGCGATTGACTTAAGAGAAACAACAATGCATATTGAAAATCGTGTTTTAAAGCGAATTACTGTTGATGATGCGATGGCAGCTGATAAAGTTTTCTCTGATTTAATGGGTGATGAAGTTTTACCTCGTAAGGAATATATTGAACAATATGGTCAATTTGCTTCAAATATTGATGCTTAGTTGGGGAGGTTAGTTATTATGGATAAGATTATTGAAAATAATATTGTTAAGGAAGTAAAAGATAGTTTTTTAAATTATTCGATGAGTGTTATTGTGGCACGTGCTTTACCTGATTTAAGAGATGGTTTGAAGCCTGTTCATCGTCGGATTTTGTATTCAATGTATGATTCTGGTTATACGCCTGATAAACCACATCGTAAGAGTGCTAGAATTGTCGGGGATGTTATGGGTAAATATCATCCTCATGGTGACTCTTCAATTTATGAAGCAATGGTTAGAATGGCTCAGCCATTTAGTTTTAGACATATGTTAGTTGATGGTCATGGAAACTTTGGTAACTTAGATGGTGATGGAGCGGCTGCAATGCGTTATACAGAGGCCAGACTTTCTAAACTTTCTTTGGAAATGGTTAGGGATATTAATAAAAATACCGTTGATTTTGCTCCTAACTTTGATGAAACTGAGCAAGAACCGGTGATTTTGCCTAGTAGATTTCCAAATATTTTGGTTAATGGTACGATGGGTATTGCGGTTGGAATGGCTACCAATATTCCACCTCATAATTTAGGGGAAGTTATTGATGGATGTGTTGCTTACATTGATAATCCTGAAATTGATACTCTTGGTTTGATGGAACATATTAAAGGTCCAGATTTTCCAACAGGAGCTACTATTTTAGGTAATTCGGGGATTAAGAAAGCTTATGAAACTGGTAGAGGAACCATAACAATTCGTGGTAAGGTTGAAATTGAAGAAAACAATGGTAAATCACGAATTATAGTTACCGAGTTACCTTATCAAGTTAATAAAGCAGAGTTTCAAGCTAGAATTGGACAATTGGTTAGAGATAAGATTATTGATGGTATTTCTGATTTACATGAAGAATCTAATTTGGAAAATCCTGTTAGGGTAGTTATTTACTTAAAAAGAGAGGCCAATGCTAATGTTGTTTTAAATAATTTATATAAACATACACAGTTACAAACAACATATGGAATTAACTTCTTGATGCTTGACCATCAAAAGCCGGTTGTTTTACCTTTAAAGGATATTATAAGCAAATATATTGATTATCAAAAGGAAATAATTATTCGAAGAACTCAATTTGATTTAAAAAAGGCTGAAGACCGGGTTCATATTTTAGAGGGATTTAAGATTGCTTTAGATCATATTGATGAAGTTATCAACATTATTAGAAATAGTGAAACTGATGTTATTGCTAAGGAAACCTTGATTTCGAGATTTGCTTTGGATGATATTCAAGCTGAGGCAATACTTGAAATGCGTCTTAGAAGATTAACTGGTCTTGAACGAGAAAAAATTGAAAATGAATTAGCTGATTTATTAAAAGAAATTGACCGTTTAAGAGCTATCTTAGCTAGTGAAGAAAAAGTTTTAGCTATTATTCGTGAGGAATTACTTGAAATAAAGAAAAAATATGCTGATGAAAGACGAACTAATATTGATATGACTGCGATTGAATTTATTGAAGATGAATCATTAATTCCTGAGGAAAACGTCATGATTGCGTTGACAAATAAAGGATATATTAAGAGAACGGTTGTTGATACCTTTAAATCACAAAATCGTGGTGGTGTTGGCGTTAAAGGAATGGGTACAAATGAAGATGATTTTGTAGAACATTTAATTAACTTATCAACTCATGATTATGTATTATTCTTTACTAATAAAGGAAAAGTGTACAGATTAAAGGGTTATGAGATACCTGAATTTAGTAGACAATCTAAAGGCTTACCAGTTATCAACTTAATTCAAATTGAAAAAGATGAGTCAATTAATTCTTTAGTAACGATAAGTAAAGATGAAGAAAGTAAATATTTGATGTTTGTTACTAAGAAAGGTATTGTCAAGAAAACTAATATTAGTGAATTTGATTCAATACGAACTAATGGTAAGATTTGTATTTCATTGAAAGAAAATGATGAACTTATTAGTGTTAGAAAGACTTCTGGAAATGATTTAGTATTATTAGGTTCTAATTCTGGTCGTATGGTTAAGTTTAATGAAAGTCAAATTCGTGTGATGGGAAGAACAGCTAGTGGTGTTCGAGGAATTAACTTAGAAGATGGTAAATTTAATTGTATTGGAGCTGAAATAGCTACTGATGATGATAAGATTTTAATTGTTACTGAGAAGGGATACGGTAAGCAAACAAATGTTTGTGAGTATCGAACAACTAGTAGAGGAAGCAAAGGTGTTAAAGCTTTAAATATTACTGAGAAAAATGGACCAATTGCTTCATTCAAACTTGTAACTGAAAATTCTGATGTAGTAATTATAACTAATACTGGTATGACAATTAGATTACCAATAGAACAAATTTCTATTTTAGGTAGAGTTACTCAAGGTGTCCGTTTAATCAATTTAAAAGAACATCAAACTGTTTCGACAATTAGTATTGTAGAACATTACAATAAAGAAGAAGCTGAAGAAGAAAATGAAGATATAAACGAAGAATAATATCTTCATTTTTTTTGACAATGTTTCACGTGAAACATTGATTTGAATTTTTTAAAATTTTATAAAGTTATTATTTATAATTTTGTAGAAAAAATTTTAGAATTAATAATTTATAAAATTTAATAATTTTTGGTGTAAAAAACATTTTTGAATTTAAATTTTAAAACTTTCAATTAAATTAGTTGGTGTTCTGATTACAATTTTAAAAATGATAGTTTTTAAAATTAATTTTTTTTAATTTCTTAGTTTTATTAATTTTTATCTATTCCTTAATTTTGCTGATAAAATCTAGCATTAAAGAAATAAAGAATCAATAAATTTTTATATTTCATAAAATTTTGTTCAGTTCTATATTTTTTAAGTTCATAAGAAAAAATTGAATTATAAAAAAACAATGTTTCACGTGAAACATTGTGTGGATAACTATGTGTTTACTAATAGTAAACAACACAATTTTTTTAAATAAAAAAATAGTTGAACGTTTCTAAAATTTTTTTAAATATAAGCTATAACTATGAAAAAAAGTTTAATTTTAAATTTGTAAATTTTTTTTATCTAATGTTTCACGTGAAACATAGAGTTTACTTTTAGATTTTTTTTTGCTATAATCTATTTGTGCAACAAAAATACTGTAATCTGGTCAGAATCGGAAGATAGCAGCCACATCAGTCCCTGTTTGTGTGCACATTTTTTTATGAGGTGAATTTTGGATGGATGAATTTATAGATATTATTTTAGATGAAGCATATAAAGCTTTTAATGAAGATGAGATTCCAATTGGTGCAGTAGTTATAAACAACGAAAAAATTATTTCGCGTGGTCATAATTCTAGAGAAAAGGCCAATAATATTTTAGGTCATGCGGAGATTAATGCCATAATTACTGCATCAAAAAAATTAGGTAGATGGAATTTAAGTGATTGTGATTTATATGTTACTTTAAAACCTTGTTCAATGTGTTTAGAAGTTATTAAGCAGGCTAGAATTAAGCATGTATATTATTTATTAGATAAGTTAGATTATAAAAAAGAATATAATAAAACAGTAGTGACAAAGCTTGAAAATACACACGAACAAATGTATTCTGATATGTTGGCTAATTTTTTTAAAAACAAGCGATAGTTTATGTTATAATGGTATTGAAGGGACGTGAAATCATGGATTATAAAGTACTTTATCGTAAATATCGTCCAACAAACTTTGAAAATATCGTTGGTCAAGAATATACTATTACAATGTTAAAGAATGCCATTGTTAATGATAGAATTTCACATGCTTATTTATTTACAGGACCTAGGGGAACTGGTAAAACTAGTACTGCTAAGGTTTTTGCAAAGACAATTAATTGTGAGAATCGAATAAATGGTGAAGCTTGTGGTAAGTGTAATTCATGTTTAAATTTTTCTCACAGTTCAGATATTATTGAGATTGATGCGGCCTCTAATAATGGTGTTGATGACATAAGAGAGTTGATAAATAATGTTAAAATTGCGCCCACTTCAAGTAAATATAAAATATATATAATCGATGAAGTTCATATGATGACCCAAAGTGCTTTTAATGCTTTGTTATTAACATTAGAAGAACCGGCAGCTCATGCAATTTTTATAATGGCAACTACGAATGTAGAAAGTGTACCGATTACTATTTTATCGAGATGCCAACGTTTTAATTTTAAAAAAATTGAACCTAATACAATTAAGGAACAACTTTCTAAAATTTGTATAGAAGAAAATATTAAGATAACATCTGATGCTTTAGATGAAATTGCTTATTTATCGGAAGGGGGGTTAAGAGATGCTTTATCTTTATTAGATCAATTATCATCGGAAAATGATGAAATAACAATTGATAAGATATTAATGAATTATGGTTCAATATCTTCATTGTTTATTAAAAATATCATCGAGGACATTGAAAATAATGATGCTGATAAAATTATATTGGCGATGAAAGAATTAGAAAATAGTTCTAGTGATTATAAAGTTTTTATTAAAAAATTAGTGAAAGAATTAATAAATAAAGCTATTTTAATTAAACAAACCAATTTAAAAACAAATTTAACTTATGAGGAAATTAAAAATTTAATTATGGATTTAAATGATTGTTTTAATAAAATTAGTATTCACATAAATCCATATTTACTAATTCAAGTTATTTTATTAAATTATGTTAAACCAGTGGTTAAAGCTGATAATAAAGAACTAAAAGAAGAAAAAATGGTAGAAGAATCACCAAAAATAGTCAAGCAAGAAGTAATAAATGAAGTTAAAGAGGAATCAGTTGTTGAAGAAGAAGATGACTTATCAACTTATAATGAAGAATTAAGTGAATATTTAGAAGAGTTAAAAAATATTAGAATTAATAATTGTTTTGCAACTGCTCAAAAAGATGTTTTAAATGCTTATCAAAAAATATATCAAACTATGAACTTTAAAGAATTTGGTGATTTGGAATCGTTATTGATAGATGCTAAAATTATTGCAGCAGGAAAACAAGTTGCAATATTAACGACTTCTCTTTCTAGTAGTGCAGATTTGCTTAATCACAATTTAGAAAGAATTGAAAGCAAGTTATCAACTTTATTAGATGATGATGTGAAGTTTATTGTGGTCAGTGAAGAAGAATGGAATAATTATAAAAGAGAGTATGTTCAAAATTTAAAAAATGGTGTAAAATATGAGGTAATTGATGAATCAGGATTGCAGGATTTAAAGCCTACTAAAGATGATTCGCAATTACAACAATTTGCTGAGCGGATTTTTGAAGCTAAAAAAATTGAAATAATATAGGGAGAGTGAAGAATATGAATATGCAAAAATTAATGCAACAAGCACAAAAAATGCAAAGAGATATGCAAAAAAATCAAGAAGAATTAGAAAAAATGAATTTTACTGGGACATATGAATGGGTAGAAGTTGTTTTAAATGGTAAGAAAGAAATGATTTCTTGTAAGATTAAACAAGAAAATTTAGATAATGAAGATTTAGAAATGTTACAAGATTTTATTGTTTTAGCTGTTAATGACGCTGTGAAAAAAGTTGATGCAGAATATAATGCTAAAATGGGGCAATATTCAAGTATGCTTGGTGGTTTGATGTAATGCATGTTTATCCGGTTTTATTAGAAAGATTAATAGAATTTTTTAAAAAATTACCTGGTATAGGAGAAAAAAGTGCGGAACGATTAGCTTTAGCTTTGATAGATATGCCTGATGAATATCTAACAACAATAAGTGCTGATATAATTAATGCTAAGAAAAACTTACATCCTTGTTCTGTTTGTGGACAAATTACTGACCAAAATGTTTGTCAAATTTGTGATAGTGAAACGCGAAATCAAAATTTAATCTGTGTTATAGAAGATTATAAAAGTGTTTTTGCTTTTGAAAAGGCTGGTAATTATCGAGGCGTTTATCATGTTTTAAATGGTCTTTTATCGCCTATGGATGATATTGGTGTTGATGATATTAATTTAGCAAGTTTGGTAAAAAGAGTTGAAGCTTTAGAAAATCCAGAAATTATTTTGGCTTTAAAATCATCAATTGAAGGGGAAACAACAACTTTATACATTCAAAAAATATTTGCTAATAAAAATGTTAAAATATCGAGATTATCTTATGGACTACCGATAGGTGCTGAGATTGATTATTTAGATACAACAACTTTAGATAAAGCTTTAGAAGATAGGAAAACTATTTCGGAATAAGTTTTCTTTTTTTTACATATATTTTGATGAGTGATTATATATGTTGAAAAAATTAGGAAAATTGTTGCGAAATATAGTTTTAGCATTTCTATTATTATATGGTTTAAATTATTTAGTCAGTTCTTTACATGTGTATATTCCGATTAATGTTTTTACCGTTGGAATTACGACATTTCTTGGTTTGCCAGGACTTGCCTCTTTAATTATTTTATTTTTTATTGTAAAATAATCTTAGGTGAGGTTTTGTGCACAATAAAAATGATGTATTTGATATATTAGCCAAACAATACCATGACAATAAACTAGGTCATGCTTTTTTGCTTGAAACTGATGATACAGAAAAATGTTTAGCTAAAATCTTATCATTTTTAAAACTATTAAATTGTGAAAGTGAATACAAAGATAATTGTTCTAATTGTAACTTATGCCATTTAATAGCTACTAAACAATTGCCTAATTTATTAATAATCGAGCCAGATGGTGCTTTTATAAAAAAAGAACAAATTTTAGAATTAAAAAATGCTTTTAAAACCAAGCCAATATTTTCAAAATATAACATGTATATAATTATGAGTGCAGAATGCTTAAATTCTTCTTCAGCTAATACAATGTTAAAATTTTTGGAAGAACCAGAAGAAAAAATTATTGGTTTTTTTGTAACTAATAATAAAGAAAATGTTATTGAGACAATTAAAAGCCGTTGTCAAATTTTGCTTGATTATTATTTTGATTCAAAAATAGTTGATGATGAAATAACTATTGAAGCTATCAATTATATTAAACAATTAGAAAGTGCAAAAATAGATTGTTTGTTTTATAATAAAGATGTAATTTTACCAAAGATTATTGATAAAAATTGGTTGGTAACTTTATTTTTAAAAATGATTAACATCTATGAAAATTTATATGAAAAGAAAATTACAAATGAAGAACTTCCTAAAGATTATGAATCTTTAAATTTTGTTTTAAAAAATGACAGTGAGTATTTGATAAATAAACTTAATTTATTAAAAGACTTATTAAAATCTTTAGAGTTTAATGTTAATAATCAAATGGTATTGGACCGTTTAGTGTTAGAAAGTTGGTGAAAAGATGAATATTTATGGTGTAGTATATAAAGACCAAGGAAAGATTTATTATTTTAATGGCAAAAATTTAAAAATTCCTAATAATGTAACGGTTATTGTTGAAACTAATCGTGGCGAACAATTTGGAAAAGTTGTCAAAAAGGTAAGTTCTGATGAAGCTGGAGCTATAAAAGAAGAATTAAAAGAGATTATTAGAATTGCAACAAGAAAAGATTATGACCAATATTTAAAAAATAGTAAAGATGTTGAAGAAGCCTTAGTAAATGCTCAAAATTTTAGTGATGAACTTGGTTTAAATATGCGTTTTATAAATGGTGATATGACTTTTGATAGAAAGCAATTATTATTAAATTTTTATGCTGATGATCGAGTTGATTTTAGAGAATTAGCTAGGAAGTTAGCAAGCATTTATCATACTAGAATTGAACTACGGCAAGTAGGAGCTAGAGACAAAGCTTGTATTACAGGTGGCATTGGAGTGTGTGGGAAACCACTTTGCTGTGCAACTTTCTTAAATCATATGGATTCAGTTACGATTAATATGGCTAAAGACCAAAATTTATCTTTAAATCCATCTAAAATAAATGGGGCATGTGGAAGACTTTTATGTTGCCTTACTTATGAAGAAGATAATTATATTGAATGCAGTAAAGGTTTACCAATGGTTGGCGATAAAATTAGTTATCAAGGCAAACAAGGTGAGGTTTTAAGTGTTGATATCTTACGTCGCCGTTATAAAATATTAGTAGATGATGATGTTAAGGAAGTAATTGTAGATAATGAAAAAAGAGCTTAATTGGTTATTTGATTATCCTAATTTAAAATTATATCAATATGATAAAGCTTTTAAATTTTCTTTAGATTCAATTTTATTAGCTGAATTTGCGGAAATTAGAAAAAATGAAAATAAGATTTTAGATTTATGTACAGGAAATGGCGTAATTCCAACAATTTTAAGTTGGAAAACAAATAAAAAAATTGTGGGAATTGAACTTCAAAAAGACATTTATGATTTAGCAGTCCTTTCTTTAAAAGAAAATAATTTAGAAGATAAAATAACTTATATATGTGATGATATAAAAAATGTTGGTAATTATTTTAAGGAAGAAAGCTTTGATGTTATTCTTTGTAATCCTCCTTATTTTCCTTATCACAGTGATAAACATGTTAATCAAAATGATTTAAAGAAAATAGCAAGACATGAAATATTTATTGATTTAAAATCCATATTAGAAATAGCTAGTAAAATGTTACATACTAAAGGACGTTTTTATTTAGTGCATATTCCTGAGCGTTTAGATGAAATTTTATTTTTAGCCCATCAATATAATTTGACTGCTAAAGAAATTCAACTTATTTATTCTAAAGAAGGGGAAGACGCAGTTATGGTGTTAATAAGTTTTATGAAAGATGGAAAATTTGGGGTTAAAGTAAGAGAAGGTATAAATATCAGTAAATTAACTACATATCAAAATTTATTTAGAAAGGATTGATAAACATGAAATTAATTGTAGCCTTGGGTAATGTTGGCAAAGAATATTTAAATACGAGACATAATATTGGTTTTATGGTTGTCGATAGTTTTGAAGAAAATTATACATTAGAAAAAAAATTTCAAGCTTATGTTTATCAAGGAGAATATCAAAACAATAAATTTATAATTATAAAACCAACAACTTATATGAATTTATCGGGGATAGCTGTTGGCCTTGTGGTAAATTATTATCATATTGATATTGATGATATTTTAGTTATTCAAGATGATTTAGATTTAGAATTGGGTAAATATAAATTAAAAAGAAATAGTTCATCTGGTGGACATAATGGAATTAAATCAATAATTGAAGCTCTAAAGTCTGATGCTTTTTTAAGATTAAAGATAGGTATTAGTAAGGACAAAAGTCAAAATGTAATAGATTATGTTTTAGGAAAAATGTCAAAAAGTGAATTAGAAATGATAAATCAAAATATGGATATCTATCAAGATATTATCAAATGTTTTATACAAAATGGAGTTTTAAAAACTTTAGAAACTTTTAATAAAAGGTGAGAAAAATGACTAATTTTTTTGATGAAAATGCATTTAAAGATGGAACAGTTATATCAGGGTTAACAAATGAATTAACCATTTTTTACGTGCTTAATTATTTTAAAGAAAGTAATGAAAATGTTATTGTGTTAACAAATACTTTATATGAAGCTAACCAAATTTATAATAATTTAATTACCTATTCTAATGATGTGTTGCTTTTTCCAATGGATGATTTTTTAACGTCAGTAGCTTTAGCCGTTTCTCCAGAACTAAAATTAAAAAGATTAGAAACTCTAGAAAAAATTGACTTGCAAAAACATATTGTTGTGACGAATTTAATGGGATACTTAAAATTTAATGCTAATGTTAAAGAGAAAGTAAACAATCAATTAATTTTAAAAGTCGGTCAAAATATTTCCCGGGAAATATTATTAGATAAATTAGAGACCTTTGGCTATAAAAGAGATTCGATGGTTACAATGACAGGTGAGTATGCCGTTCGTGGTTTTGTGCTTGATGTCTTTTTAAATTTTTACGAGCATCCAATTCGTGTTGAATTTTTTGGCGATACTATTGAGTCGATTAGATTTTTTGATGAGAATACCCAAAGATCATTAAATTCAATTGAAGAGATAACTTTAAAAGCAATTGACGAATTAGAAACAAAAGAGAATAGCTCTTTGTTAGATTACATGCCTAATGCCACTGTCATTATGTTTAATCGTCAACAAATATTAGTAGGCTATGACAAATTGTATGAAGAAATGACGTCCTATAATGAAAAAGAAAACTTGGCAAACCAAAAACATTTTTTCTATTTAGAAGACCTTCATCCTAAAAAAGAAATTGAGATTAATACAATCGAAAATGCGACATTAAATAAGAAGGCTTTAAAATATAAAAGTAAAGAAATGTTGCTTTTTCACGGTAATTTTGATTTGTTAAAGGATACTGTTGAACATCATTTACGAGAAGGAAAAACAATAGTTTTCATGTTGTCTAAAGCAAGTCAGGCTAAAATTATTAGTGAATTATTTAATCATGAAGTCTATTTAGCAAAAGATAAAAAAATTAAAGATAAGGTTATTAACATCATACCTAAAAAAATGAACCATGGTTTTATCTTTAATGATTATGTTTTTATTAGTGAATTTGATATTGAAGATATTAAGCAAGAAATAAAATATAAAAATAATTTTCGAATGGGTCAAAAAATAAATTCTTTAGATGCTTTAAAAGTTGGCGATTATGTTGTCCATATTTCACATGGTATTGGAATTTATTGTGGAGTGAAAGCCTTAACAACTATGGGTTTAACAAAAGATTATTTGCAAATTCAGTATCACGGCAATGATAAAGTATATATTCCAGTTGAAAAAATATCAACGATTTACAAGTATAGCGATGCCGAAGGTAAGAAGCCGGAATTAAATAAATTAAATAGTCCAAATTGGGAAAAGAAAAAGCGAAGTGTCTTAAAAAAAATTAAGGATATTTCAGAAGATTTGATTAAACTTTATGCCGCAAGACAAAATGTTAAAGTAAAACCTTATCAAAAATTAGCTGAAGAAGATATTTTTGCAAGTGAATTTACTTATGAAGAGACTCATGACCAGACGAGAGCAATTAAAGATATCTTAACTGATTTAGAAAAAGATATTCCGATGGACCGTTTGTTATGTGGTGATGTAGGTTTTGGTAAAACAGAAGTTGCTTTTAGGGCAATGTTTAAAACAGTTTATAATGGTAGCCAAGTTCTTTACTTGTGTCCCACAACGATTTTATCAAAACAACAATACGAAAATGCTATTGAACGATTTAAAAATTATCCAGTAGAAATTGCTTTATTAAATCGTTTTACAAGTACTAAGGATACTAAAAGAATAATTGAAGATTTAAAATCTGGTAAAATTGATATTGTTTTTGGGACACATCGGCTTTTAAGTGATGATATTAATTTTAAAAATTTAGGTTTATTAATAATTGATGAAGAACAACGTTTTGGGGTTACCCATAAAGAAAAAATCAAAAAGTATAAAAATGATGTAAATGTTTTAACTTTATCAGCAACGCCTATTCCTAGAACTTTAAAGATGGCTTTATCTGGTTTAAGAGATTTATCAATAATAGATACACCTCCAGTTAATAGGTATCCGGTACAAACCTATGTAGTTGCTGAAAATGAATTAATTATTAAAGATGCCATTTATAAAGAATTAGCGCGTGATGGGCAAATTTTTGTTTTATATAACCGTGTAGAAACAATTGAAGAACAAGTGATGAAATTGCAAAAGTTAATACCAGAAGCATCAATTCGTTATGCTCATGGTCAAATGAATAAGATTGAACTTGAAAATATTATGAATGATTTTATTAATCATCAATTTGATATTTTAGTAAGTACAACTATTATTGAAACTGGTATTGATATTCCAAATGCTAATACATTAATTATTTATGATGCCGATCACTTTGGTTTAAGTCAGTTATATCAGCTTCGTGGACGAGTTGGACGAAGTGACAAAATTGCTTATGCTTACTTTATGTATAATAAAAATAAAATGCTAAATGATATAGCCGTTAAAAGATTAAGTGCTATTAGAGATTTTACGGAACTTGGTAGTGGTTATAAAATTGCTATGCGTGACTTATCTATTAGAGGAGCAGGAGATTTACTAGGCAGTGAACAAGCTGGCTTTGTTGATACAGTAGGAATAAATTTGTACATGAAAATGGTTGAAGATGAAATGAAACGTCTAAAAGGCGAAGAAGTAGAAGATGAAGAAAACGAAAATGATTTGCCTTTAATCAAAGTAAGTACACATATTGAAGATAATTATGTATCTGATGAAGATATTAAAATTGCAATTCATAAAAGAATTAATGAAATTGATAGTGAAGAAACTCTTAAAGAAGTTAAAGATGAATTAATAGATAGATTTGGTAAAATTACTGATGATATGGAAATATACATGTATGAAGAATGGTTTGAAAAAATTGCTAATGCTTTAAATATCACTCAAATATCTCAAACTAATGATATGGTAAGCATTACTATTCCTGAAGAAGAGTCTAGTAAAATAAAGGGAGATAAACTTTTCTTAGAAGCATATAATATTAATCCTAAATTTCAAATTCAATATTTAAATAAAAGAATAATTATTAAATTACCGCTTAGACAACTAGATAAACATTTTCTGTATTATTTAGTGCCATTATTTTCTTTAATTAAGAGTGATTTACAAGTATAATTTAAAAGGTTTAATCCACAATAGATATAGAATGGAGTGAACCTTTTTTTATGAAACAAACTGGTGTTGTAAGAAAAATTGATGAATTAGGAAGAATTGTTTTACCAAAAGAAATAAGAAGGAATTTAGGAATAAGAGATGGTGAAAGTTTAGAAATTTTTGTTGATGAAAAAGGGGTATATTTACAAAAGTTTTCTAAAATATCTGATTTAAGAGAAATAAGTATGGAATTATGTACAGATGTTTATGATTTAATGAATATTAATGTTTTAATTTTAGATCGTGATAAAATAATTGCTAGTTCAAATAAAGAATTATATGGCAAGAAAATTCCTAAAATGATTGATAAACTTATGGAAGAAAGAGAAAGTTATGAATCAAAAGAAGAAGAAAGTTTTTTTGATGATAGTTTAAATAAATATTTTTTAATGAAACCAATTATTGTTTCAACTGATTGCTTAGGAATGATTATTTTTTATAAAGATAAAGGCTTTGAAGAATGGGAAAGAAATTTTAGTAAATTTTTAAGTCAATTATTTGTGAGAAAGATTGAAATATAAATTTTAAGTCTTTCTTTTTTTGTAAATAGTTTTTTTTCAATTAATATGATATACTAACAATGTTAATTGAAAGGTGATTTAGATGGCAAAATATTATATTTCAACTGCAATTGCATATGCTTCAGGTAAACCTCATATTGGAAATACTTATGAAATTGTTTTAGCAGATTGTATTGCAAGATATAAAAGAAGTAAAGGCTTTGATGTTTATTTTCAAACAGGAACTGATGAACATGGTGAGAAAGTTGAGTTAAAAGCAAAAGAAGAGGGCTTAACACCTCAAGAATTTGTTGATGAAAAAAGTGCTGAGATTAAAAGAATTTGGGATATTATGAATACTAGTTATGACAAATTTGTTAGAACTACCGATCCTCATCATAAAGAAGTTGTTGGTCATATTTTTGAAAAATTGTATAATCAAGGCGATATTTATTTAGGAAAATATGAAGGTTTATATTGTACACCTTGTGAATCTTTTTGGACCGAATCGCAACTTGTTGATGGTAAATGTCCAGATTGTGGAAGAGAAGTTAAACCGAGAAGTGAAGAAGCTTATTTCTTTAAACTTTCTAAATATCAAGACCGTTTAATTGATTATATAAACAATCATCCTGAATTTATTCAACCAGTATCAAGAAAAAATGAAATGTTACATAATTTTTTAGAACCAGGATTACAAGATTTATGTGTTTCAAGAACTGCTTTTGATTGGGGAGTAAAAGTGCCATTTAATGATAAACATGTTGTTTATGTTTGGATTGATGCTTTATCAAACTATATTACTAATATTGGTTATGATGTTGATAAACAAAGTGATGAATTTAAAAAATGGTGGCCTGCTGATTTACATTTAATTGGAAAAGACATTGTGCGTTTTCATACTATTTATTGGCCAATTATTTTAATGGCTTTAGACTTACCTTTACCTAAACAAGTTTTTGGACATCCTTGGCTATTAATGGGTATGGATAAAATGAGTAAGAGTAGAGGAAATATATTATATGCCGATGATTTAGTAGAACAATTTGGGGTAGATGCTATTAGATATTATTTCTTACATGAAATACCTTTTAGTAATGATGGAAATGCTACTTATGGGCTTATTATGGAAAAAATTAATTCTGATTTAGCCAATGTTTTAGGTAATTTAGTTAATCGAACTATTGCCATGGCTAGAAAGTATTTTGATGGTACAGTAAAAAATACTAAAGTTAATGAAGAAGTAGATAATGATTTAGTTAATACAATAGCTGTATTAGATAAAAAAATTGAAGAAAAAATGGATTTATTAGAAATTGGTAATGCTTTAGATGCTTTGTTTGATGCTTTAAGAAGATGTAATAAATATATTGATGAAACATCTCCTTGGGCTTTAGCAAAAGAAGAAGATAAAAAGAGTCGTTTAGAAACTGTTTTATATAATTTGTTAGAATCTATTAGAGTTTGTGCAGTAGAATTAATTCCTTTTTTACCTGAAACTGGAGAAGAAATTTTAAGACAATTAGGAACTAATGAAAAAGAAGTTAAATTTTTAGATAATGAAGAATTTAAGGTTAATGAACCAGTGGTATTATTTCAAAGAATTGATATACCTAAAAAGTTAGCAGAGTTAGCTGGTGAATAAATGTTTTGTGATACTCATTGTCATTTATATGGTCAATATTATGATGACATCAATTTAGTTATCAACAATGCTTTTGAAAATAAAGTTAATCGTTTTATTGTTGATGGATGTGATGGTAAAAGTAATGTTGAAGTTTTAGAAAAAGTTAAAGAAATTCCAACAATGTTTGGTTGTTTAGGTATTCATCCAGAAAGTGTTTTAGAATATAGTAAAGAAGATTTAGATTTTATTGAAAAGCATATATCAGATGATAAAATTATTGGAATTGGTGAGATTGGTTTAGATTATCATTATGGAAAAGAAGATAAGGAAGCTCAACAAAAGTTATTTAGACTTCAATTAGAATTAGCAGATAAATATCATAAACCAGTTGTGATTCATAGTAGAGATGCTACACAGGATACAATCAATATTTTAAAAGAATTTCCTAATGTTAAAGGGGTTATTCATTCTTTTTCAATGCCTATTGAAGTGGGAAGAGAATTTATTAAAATGGGTTATAAGTTAGGTATTAATGGGGTTGTAACTTTTAAAAATAGTCATTTAAAAGATTTGCTAAAAGAAATTTTACCTCATATAATTTTAGAAACTGATAGTCCATACTTAACGCCTCATCCGTATCGAGGTACGAAAAATGAATCAAAATATATTTTGGTAATAGCTGAATTTATTTGTAATGAACTTAATATTTCTTTAAAAGAATTGGCTCTTATTACGAATAATAATATAAAAGAAGTTTTTAAAATATAAAAAGAAGCTTTGTTTAATCTTTTAAAGCTTCTTTTTTGATGTTAGAAATTAAGTTATTAACTTTTTCTTCTTGATTAAGAATATCAGTGGCATTTAAACATTCGTTAAATTCTTCTTTTAAAACTACTTTCATTTGGGCACTTTCGGCAAAGCTAATTAATGAAGAAATTGCTGCTTCACTACTATAAAGTTCTTTTTTCTTAGCGGCTATAGCAATGACAATTAATTTTTTATCCTTTAATTCTTTGGTTGTATATAAGGGATTTAAACGGTCCATAAAAAGTTTTAAATCACCTGATAATAGATTCCACCTTGTTGGGGTTATCATAACAATTAAATTTTCTTTCTTGATTTTTTCAATGTTATCTTTCATGTCATCAGTAAAATCACAAACCCCATTTTTATCACAATCCATACATCCGGTACATAGATGAATTTTTTGATTTCCGGGAACAATGATTTCACAATGAATGCGTTCAGCATCACAAGCACTTTTAATTTTTTGACCTAAATTATAGGAATTACCTTCTCTTCTAGAACCAACTATGATTAACATAAAGTCACTCTCCTTTGATAGTTAGTATGCACATTAATCAAACAAATATGCTAAATGTTAGTCAGCACTAGTATTGACCGTTTCGAAAAGACGGTTCAGGCCACGTGCTTCAGCACGTAAAACCCTTGTAGGGTTAAGAGGCAATTTATT
>CANQIN010000010.1 GCA_947623995.1 uncultured Bacilli bacterium
TATTTGCCTAGCTTTATTATGTAAAAAAATAACAGAAAACATTCTTCTTCTGTTATTTATGGCTGAGTAGTAACCAATGGTGTTCAATTTCCTCGATTTTTTAATACTATATGTTGTTAAACATTTTTAGAAATGATAAAATATAAAAGTATTGATACAAAAATTTATTCTTATAGAAAAGAGGCAAGTTATGAAAGAATTTTTAGTAGGTTATACAGGTTTTGTTGGTTCAAATATTAATGACCAACATCAGTTTACTAAGTGTTTTAATTCTAAAAATATTAATGAAGCTTTTGATTTAAATCCTGATCTTCTAGTTTATTGTGGAATACCAGCGCAAAAATTTATTGCTAATGCTAATCCTGATGAAGATTTTAAAATTATCTTAAATGCTATAGAAAATATTAAAAAAATTAATCCCAAAAAATTGGTTTTAATTTCAACTATTGATGTTTATGATAATCCAGTAAATGTTGATGAGGAAACTATGTTTGAAGTAAGTAAAGATGCGTATGGTAAAAATCGAAAATATTTAGAAGATTGGGTCATTAACAATATTTATGATTATCATATTATTAGACTTCCTGGTTTGTATGGTAAAAATTTAAAGAAAAATTTTATTTATGATTTAATTAATATTATTCCTAGTATGTTAAAAGAAAATAAATATGAAGAATTATTATTACAAAATAGTGAACTAGCTAATTATTATTTTAAGATTGATAATGGTTTTTATAAGTGTCGTGATTTAACAAATGAAGAACAAAAAAAATTAAAAAAAATTTTTAATGATTTAGATTTTTCAGCTTTAAATTTTACTGATAGCAGGGGGTCATTTCAATTTTATAACTTAACTAACTTATGGGGACATATTTTAGATGTTATTAAACATGATATTAAAATTTTAAATGTAGCTACAGAACCAATAACTATTAAAGAATTATATTATCATCTTTTTGCTAAAGATTTTAATAATGAAATTAGTAATGTTATTCCTAATTATAATTTTAAAACTAAATATGCAAAAGTATTTAATGGCCAGAATGGTTATATTTATGATAAAGATTATGTTTTAGAAGATATTAAAAAATTTGTTTTAGAAAGAAAGTAGGGATAGTAATGAAATTAGCCATTTCTAATATTGCTTGGACTAAAGACGATGATAATATAATGTATAATTATTTAAAAGAAAATAATATTACATCTTTAGAAATTGCTCCAACAAGAATAATTGAAAAAGATCCTTATGATCATTTAGATGAAGCTAAAAAAATAGCTCAAGAATTAAAAAGTAATTATCAGTTAGATATTGTGTCTATGCAATCAATTTGGTTTGGCAAAAAAGAAAATATTTTTGCCAGTGAAGAAAATTATCAAATGTTAGTAGAATATACTAAAAAAGCTATTTTATTTGCCCATACTATAGGATGTCCAAATTTAGTGTTTGGCAATCCTAAAAATCGAAATATGGATAATTATGAAAAAGATTATTCTATAGCTCTAAATTTTTTTAAAGAAATTGGGCTTTTTGCGTTAGATTATAATGTTGTAATTGCTCTAGAACCTAATCCTACTATTTATAATACTAATTTTTTAAATACTACTAAAGAAGCTCTAGATTTTGTTAAAAAAATTAATTTGCCTAGTGTTAAAATTAATTATGATTTTGGAACGGTAATAGCTAATAATGAAGAATTAACTATCATTAAAGAAAATCTTGATTTAATTAATCATATTCATATTAGTGAACCTAATTTAGAAATTATTAAAAGAAATCGCCTTCATTTAGAATTATTTGCAATTTTAAAAAAACAAAAATACGATAAAATTGTTTCAATTGAAATGAAGCAAACTAGTTTAAAAAATATCATGGACGTGTTAGAATATATTTTAGAAATTTTAGGTGAAGAATATGGAAAAGAAAAATATTAATGGTGTTCCTGATTTTACAATCAAAGAATATAATCAAAAACAAAATAAATATTGTTTATTAATTCCAATTTTAAATGAAGGAGAAAGAATAAAAAAAGAATTAGAAAGAGCTAAAAATAAAAATATTGATTCTTTAGTTGATATAATTATTTGCGACGGAAAATCAAGTGATGGTAGTACTGATGATGAATTATTAAAATCATATGGAGTAAACACTTTATTAATAAAAACGGGAGAAGGACGTCAAGGCGCTCAATTAAGGATGGGAATTTATTATGCTTTACAAAGAGGATACGCTGGAATTATAACAATCGATGGTAATAATAAAGATAGTATTGAAGATGTTCCAAAATTTATAAAAAAATTAGAAGAGGGTTATGATTTTGTTCAGGGGTCTCGTTTTATTAAAGGGGGTGAAGCTATTAATACACCAGTAATTAGATATTTATCAGTTCGCTTTATTCATGCGCCAATAATATCTTTGACTGCCCACAAATGGTATACAGACACCACGAATAATTTTCGAGCTTATTCCAAAGAATATTTAGAAAATGAAAATGTTCAACCATTAAGAGATATATTTGTTACTTATGAATTATTAGCTTATTTATCAGTTAAAGCTGACCAATTAAAAATGAAAACATGTGAAATACCTGTAAAAAGAGAATATCCTAAAAATGAAGCTACTCCGACTAAAATTAGTCCTATAAAAGGAAATTCAAATTTAATGAAAATATTAGTTAAAAACTTATTTCATCAATATGACGTAAAAAAAATAGAAAGAAAACAATAAGAGGTGAATTATGCAGTACGATAAAATTATTATAGGAGCTGGAATTTATGGTTTATATGCAGCCTTATATTGTGGTAAGAAAGGTGAGAAAGTTTTAGTTTTAGAAAAAGAGGATAATGCTTTTAAAAGAGCAACATATATTAATCAAGCAAGAGTTCATATGGGCTATCATTATCCTAGAAGTTATTCTACGGCAATTAAATCTGCTCATTATTTTGAAAGATTTAATAAGGATTATGATTTTTCTATCCTATCAAGTTTTGATCAAGTTTATGCTACAAGTTCAAAATTTAGTTGGACTGATGCTAAACAATTTAAAAAATTTTGTGAAAATGCTAATATAATGTGTGATGAAGTAAATACAAATAAATATTTTAAAGAAGGAATGTGTGATGGGGCATTTCTTACCAAAGAATATACTTATGATGCTCAGATATTAAAAGATTATTTTTTGAAAGAAATTAAAAAATATAGAAATGTAACAATTAAATTTAATGAAGATATTGCGGATATTAAAAAAAATAAAACTACTTATGATATTAAAACTAATACTGGTATATATAAAAGTGGGTATGTTTTAAATGCTACTTATGCAAGTGTTAATCAAATTCATGAGATACTTGGTTTTGAACCATTTAAAATTAAATATGAATTATGTGAAATTATTTTATGTACTGTTTCAGAAAAATTTAAAAATGTTGGTATAACTGTAATGGATGGGCCTTTCTTTTCAATCATGCCATTTGGTAAAACAGGGTATCATTCTTTAACAAGTGTAACTTTTACTCCCCATAAAACTTCATATGATAGTTGTCCAACTTTTGAATGTCAAAAGAATTTAAAAAATAATTATTGTAGTCCTAAAAAACTTGGAAATTGTAATGAGTGTCCACATAAACCTCAAAGTGCATGGCCTTACATGTCTAATTTAGCTAAAAAATATTTAAAAGATGAATTTGGTTTTGAATATGTTGGTTCATTATTTTCTATGAAACCAATTCTAAAAGCTAGTGAAATAGATGATTCAAGACCAACAGTTATCAAAAAATTTAGTACTAATCCTACTTTTATAAGTGTATTATCTGGTAAAATAAATACCGTATATGATTTAGATGAGGTGTTAAAATGAATAAAGAAAAAAATTTTATTTCAGCGGTTGTATATGTTCGAAATAATGAAAAAATAATTAAAGATTTTGCTTTAAAATTAAATAAAGTATTAGAAGAAAAATTTTTAAAGTATGAGATTATCTTTGTTAATGATGAATCTATTGATAATTCATTAAATGAAATAAAAGAATTTGCTAAAAATGTTAATAATGCTACAGTTAGTGTTATTAATATGAGTTATTATCAAGGTTTAGAATTGTCTATGAATGCTGGTGTTGATTTAGCAATAGGAGATTTTGTTTATGAATTTGATTCGGTTTATATTGATTATAATTTAGATTTGATTTTTGAAACATATTTAAAATCTTTAGAAGGTTATGATATTGTTAATACAAGTAGTAAAGGCAAAAGAAAAAAATCTTCAACATTATTTTATAAATTGTTTAACAAATTTTCAAATTATCAATATAAAATTGATACCGAAACTTTTAGAATTGTTTCAAGAAGAGCAATTAATCGAATGAATGCCATGAATAAAACAATTCCTTATCGTAAAGCAATTCAAGCAAATTGCGGTTTAAAAATAACTTCAATATATTATAAACAAACTAAAACAAATAATTTAAAAATTGATAAACAACTAAAAAGAGAACGTGGTAAAAATGCTTTTGATGCGTTGATATTATTTACAGATGTTAGTTATAAAGCTACCATTATTTTGACAATGATTATGTTTTTATTTAGTATCTTTGTAAGTATTTATACTTTAGTAACATTTTTTACTAAGCAAACGGTAGAAGGTTGGGCATCAACGATGTTATTTATGTCTTTTGGATTTACAGGAGTATTTTTGATTTATGCTATTATTATTAAATATTTATCATTAATATTAAATTTAATTTTTAAGAAAACTAATTATCTAATTGAATCTATAGATAAATTAAATTAGGAGTACTTGATTATGAACAACATAAAAAAAAGTTTTTATATTCAAAAAATTAAAAATAATAAAAATATAATTATTGGCAGTTTATTTTTAGCAATATTATGTACTTTAATAACATATCCAGGAATATGGTATTCTGATTCATATGGCAGATATAATATGTCTTTAACAATTGGTAAATGTTTAAAAATGATTTTAAATGGACAAAGAAATTTAATAAATGTCAGTTGTTGGCTAACTGTTGTACCATCGTTTTTTATGGAATTTTTTAAAGTTATTACAGGTAATATCGCGGCTTATACTGTTTTTCAAGCATTTATGTTTTTTCAGGCTACTTTTTTATTATGTAAAAAGTTGAATAATTGTAATAAAAGTTATTTAAAAGCAAAATATATAATATTAGCATTAAGCCCGTTAATATATTGTGTTTCTGTTTATTATGAAGCTTCTATTTTATGTGTCGCGGCTTTAGTTTATTTAATATTATTAATAGATATGATAAAAATTAATAAAAGTGTATTTGATAAAATTTTAGAATTTGGCTTAATAATTTTTTTCTCTTTTATGATGTTTGGTTATCGCGCTAATGCATTTACCGTTATTCCAGTATTATTATTTTATATTTATAAGTTAAAGATAGATAAAAAGTTAAAATTACTTACAACTTTTAGTTTAATGTTTGGATATTTATTAACTTTTTTATTACCAATGTTTTTAAATATTAAAATTATGTCTAGTGTTTCAGCTGGTTTTGCTTGGGAAATTATAAGCATTATTCAACATTTAGATGAAGGAAAAAAACAAAATTATTTAAATTATTTAGATGAAACAGGTGGAAGTGGTTCAACAGAAGAAGCATTAAAAATATCTACTGAAAGTTCAGTTAATTCTTTATTTGAAAGTAAAATAAATAAACAAAATCTTTCTAAGGAAGGTAATTCTAAAATTATTTTAAGTAAATATATTAATTTAATAATAAAAGAACCATTAACATATTTTAAAGTAAAAGGAAATTTTACTTTAAAAACTTTAGGGATTGTTAAAAAAATTAGTTATGCCGAATATAATTATAATCGTTGGAATATAATGAAAAAATATAATTTTAGTGATAGTAAAATGAGAGTTTTATTTGTAAAGAGTTATGATAAGTTTAATGAATTATTTGGTTTTGTGATACGAAGACCATGGATAGTTTATTTCCTTACTATTTTGGCTATATTTGTAAGTAAAAAGCAAAAGGATAAAAAAACAAATTATTATCTATTTATCTTTTTGCTATCCGTATTTTATTATGGGGCCTATATTATAAATACTCAGTCATTTGAAATTAGATATTTTTATCCATCATTATATTTATGTTTTATTTTAGATTTATCAATATTTTTTAATTTTATATCAATAATTATGAGTAAAATAAAATTTAGAAAGAGTGATACTAATGATTGAATCATTAAGAAAAAATAAAAAAGGAATAATAATAATGTTATTATCTTCTTTTTGTGTATGTTTAGGACAATTGTTTTGGAAATTATCCATTGATAATAATATTTTTTATTTAATAATTGGTTTTGGTTTGTATGGAATCGGGGCTTTATTAATGCTTTATGCATATAAATTTGGAAGTTTATCGGTATTACAACCAATGTTAAGTGCTAATTATATTTTTACAATTATTTTAGCATCTTTAATTTTAAAAGAACAAATATTTTGGTATGATTTTATAGGTATTATAATAATTATTATTGGTGTCATTTTAATAGGAGGTGGAGATAATGATTAAATACTATCTACTGTTGATTGTAATGACTTTAATTGGCGCGATAGCTTCATTTTTTCTAAAAAAAGCTTCAAAGAGTGAAAAAATATTAGACCTTATTAAAAATTATAATCTTTATTTAGGAGGCTTCTTATATTTATTATCGGCAATATTAAATATTTATTTATTAAAATATTTAGATTATTCTCTTGTTTTACCTATGACTTCAATAACTTATATTTGGACTTTAATTATTTCTTATCAATTTTTAAAAGAAAAAATAAGTTTAAAAAAAATAGTTGGTGTATTTATTATTATTACCGGAGTAATAATTTTAGCAATATAGGAGGAAATTATGCAGTTTATTAAAAAAAATTTTATTTATATTCTAGTAGCACTTTTGATTGGGGGGGGGGTATTTTTAAGAATTCCTAAAGAAAACAAATCTTATAAAAATAATGATGCTACATATCATACTTTATTAACCATCAAAGCATATGATGAGACACCTTTAAGTATTCATAAATTTTTGCCGATTGTTTCTTTAGGAAACGAAGAAGATAAAAATATATCTTGGGGAGAAACAGTTAAAGATTCTAAAGGTAATTATTACTACACATCATTTTCAGCTATTGGATTTGTATGTCCCTATTTGTTTATAAAATTATTTTCTTTACCAATTAATGAATATAGTTTATATGTATTTAATAGTATAATTTTAATATTATCGTTATTCTTAACAATTAAATTAATGATTAAATTATTTTCAAAATATTTGTCTAATAATTTTATAATTATTTTAACTTCTTTAATTTATTTGTTTCAAATGGAAGTTATGCATTCTCAAGGCGTTATTTATTGGATTCATTCAATTATGCAAGTTTTATTATTGGGGCATTTTCTTACCTTTTTAAATTATGATCAAAATAGAAAAAATAAGATATTGTTTTATATTTTATGTTTAATTTTGCCATATGTCGAATGGACTGGGTTTATAAGTAATGGGGCCTTTATGATTTTACTGTTTATTAAAAATTATCAGAAAAATAAAAAAATAAATTTAAATTGTTTTAAAGAATCAGTGATGGTAGGAATTCTTACGATAATTTCATTATTTCTATTTATAGGCCATTATCTTTTAAATATTGAATTTTCTGTTGTTATTAAAGCAATGTATCGTCGGTTCTTTGCTAGAAATACAGTTTTAAAAATATCTAGTTTTTATGAATTATTCAAGGGATACATTTTATCTTATAAATATTTGATATTCTTAATAAGTATTTTATTAATTACAATATTATTTTTAAAAAAATATCGTCAAAAATTTTGGGGATTAATCAAAGAATATCAATATTCAATTATATTTTTTTCATTTATTATTGGAGAAAATCTGTTATTAATGCAACATGCAACGGCGTATAGTTTTGATAGATTAAAAGTTATCTTTATTTTAATTATTTTATTATTTTTAATTATTATTACAATTACTAAACAGAGGAAAAATGATAAATTTTTTGCTACTTATATTTTAATTTTTGCTATATTTATGGCTATTTTAAATTGCAATAATTATCTTTATAAAAAAAATGAGTACGTTTCTAATTTTAATTATACGACTAGAAATAATTTAATAGCTGATTATATTAAATCGAATTATAATTATGAAAATAGTATATTAACAAGTTCTAATAGTGTTAGAGGATATCTTAATTTATTATTTAATCGAGGAATATATGAATCAATCCCATTTAATAGTGATAAATATAATAAATTAAAAAATGAGGCGGTTAAAAATGGTAAAAAATATCTTATAAATATAGATTGTGGAAGTAATAAAAAGAGTAAAATAAATAATGTTTATATTAGTGATTTAAAAAATAATATTGATTATATATTAAGTATTAAAGAATCTGATATTACATTAAATAAAATAATGTATGAAAGATAACTATTATTTTTATAATAAATATAGAGATATAAATATTAAAAGAAATTTGTTCATTTGAAATTTTCTTTTTAAACCTAATAAGATTATTTAATAATTATTTCTAAACTTGAACAGCTATGGTGTTTGTGATATATTATCTTTACATAATGAGTAGTTAATAAATTTGTTGTTTTAGACTATAGAAAGGATATAAAGTTTATTATATTTAAACTATATAAGGTGTTATTGTGAAAAAATATTTAGCTAAAAATAAAGGTATAATAATTATTATAAGTATTGTTATATGTGCTTTTATGTTCTTATTATTTTTGCCTCAAAATCCTTTGTCTTTTAAAGATAGAGCTATGGGACAAGCTTTAATGAGTAATTTAGAAATTACTAATATAATAAAATATAAATATTTAGTTTATTTTATTATTGCTCCTTGTTTGATTTGCTTAATTTTTTATTTTGTTAAAAAAAATTTAAAATCATTTGATGAAAATAATCGTAAAACAATAATGTCGTTAATTGGTTTGGGAATTGTAAATTTTATTATACTTATTATAGATTATATTAATAGTGGAAAAAATCAATCTATTCTATCAATTTCAGTAATAATTATTATAGAGTTAATATTGATGATACTTTTAATCAATAAATTTTCTAAGAATAAGTTTGAGATTGAAAAATTTAGATGGTCATGTTTGGCATCTATTCCATTAATTTTATGTAGTTTATTATTAGGATATAATATTATTAAATTTGTAATTCCAGTATGGCTGATATTTCCTATTATAGTTGTATTATTGTATAAAATATCTAATAATAAAAAAATTAATTTTAACATCTTATCAAAATCATATCTTATCTTTTTACTTGCACCAATAATGGAAAGTATTTTTTTAGAAATATATAACATATTAAATCAATATAATATTTTTTTAAATCATAAAGTACGATATGTTATTATAATTTATTTAGTTTGTTTTGTTTTAATGGTTTTTAGGTATTTGTTTATAAATAAAAAAAATAAAAATCAGAAATTTTCTTTTCAAAAATATTATTATCCAATAGTAATTATTACATTTAGTTTAATTATAGCAATGCCAACGATGGTAACAATTGTTAATAGTGATTTATTTGAACAAGCAAATCATGGGTTAGGGATATATGAATTTTTAAAATATCATAAAATTCCTATATTAGAAAATTTTGATGCTCATATGATAAGTAATGAATTTTTTGGGATAATTTATGGGCTTTTAAATCAGGATTATTTAGGAGCAGTTTTTAATATATATTCTAAATTTGAATTAATTATATTTTATTTGATGACATATTATATTTTTTCTAAATTTTTTTCTAAAGATTTTTCTTTTTTGCTAGTTATCTTTTTTCCTTTGACGGTTGATGTAGGTTTGAAATATAATTATTTGTCTTTTTTTGCAGTTTTAACTTTGTTAAATTCTTTAAAGAAAAAAACATTCATTTCTTATTTATTTTATTTTTTATCATTATCCTTTTTATGTTTATGGCGATTAGATATTGGTTTTGCCTCATCATTAGCAAGTTTTGTGATCTTGATTTATTTTTCAATTAAAGAAAAAGTTAATTATAAAAAAATATTAATATCTTTTTTAAGTGTTTTTTTGACTTTTATATTATTATATATAAGTTCATGTTTGCTTAAAAATATTAATCCTATATTAAGAGCTATTGAATTTTTAAAATTGGCAATGTCTAATATTAATTGGGCTTATAATAAAATAGGCTCGCCAAATTTATTGGTTTATACTGTATCTTATGTTTTAGTGCCTATTTTTGTTGTAATTAGTGTTATTTACTTATTTCATACGATTAATAAAAATAAAGACAAAGATAAAAATATTAATATTATTCTTTTGTTTATAGGATTATATTATATTTTTAATTTTTCAAGAGGTATTGTTCGTCATTCATTAGTAGAAAATAAATTAAAAATTGTTTTGGGGTTAATAACAATATATATTCCTTTATTTATATATCAATTTAAAACCAAAAAAACAAAATATTGGTTATTTTGTCTAAATTATTTTGTGATAATTACAATAAGTCAATTATTAATTTCTCCAAATGTTTTAAATTATAATAATTTATTTAATGAATCAATAAATAAATATCAGGATTTTGATGTTCGTAATAAACAATACAATAGTAAAGTTAATCGGGTTAAAATTGCTAGTAATTTAGTATTGGAATATAAAGAATTAAAAAATGTTTTAAACAATATTTTAAATGATGATGATACATTTTTAGATTTTTCAAATCAAACCTTATTATATGCTCTTTTAGATTATGAAAAACCTATATATGTTAATCAGTCTCCGGGATTATTAAGTGGAGAATATACTCAACAATTATTTTTAAAAGAACAATCAAATTATAATGTTCCAGTTGTTATTAAATCTAAAGAAAAATCATTGTCTAATTCATTAGATGGTATTCCAAATGATTTCCGCTATTACTTAATTAGTGAATATATTTATAATAATTATGAACCTGTATTAAAGATTAATGGTTATGAAGTATGGATTAAAAAGGCATTAGTTGAAGAAAAAATTAATATTTTAAATAATGTGAATGAAAATATTAGTTTGTTAGATAAAAATAATTACTTTGATAAAAATTTAAATATTGATTTAGGATATATACCTTATATTTGGGGACAATATGATGAACAAAGTAATTTAGATGATAAAATTTATTTAGGTAATACAAATCAAATTGATGCTAACTTTGATATATTAAATAAAAATTTGGGTAATTATATTGAACTTGATTTAAAAAGTGATGAGGATAAAATAGTAACCTTAGAATTTAAGAATAATGATAATAGTCTTATGTCCATAAAATTTAATATTTTAAAGGGAAGGTATAAATATAAAATTAGAGTAAGTGCTTTTTATGAATGGTATCAAGGTAATATTAACAAATTGTTTATAAAAACAGATAATGTAAGCATAAACAGTGTGTATATATCTAATGGAGATAAGCTTGATTATAAGTATTAAAATTAAAAATTGATAAAATTAATAATTTCTTGAACTAGCTAAATATTAATGTTACAATTAGTAAGTAAACAATTAATAGAAGTGTTTAGGTGAATTTGATGAAAAAAAAAAGCAGGTTTTATATATTAAAAAAAGAAGTATATCTTTTCTTTAAGCGGATATTTGATATTATTTGCAGTATAGTAGGAATTGTCTTTTTAATTCCTCTTACTGTTATTATAAAAATAGTATTTGTTTTTACTGGAGATTTTAATAGTATTTTTTATCGACAAAAAAGACTTGGTAAAAACGGAAAAATAATTAAAATATTTAAATTTCGGACAATGGTTCCTAATGCTGATGAAATATTAGAAAAATGGTTAAAGGAAAATCCGGAAAAAAGAAAAGAATATTTAAAAGACCGTAAAATTGATAATGATCCAAGAATAACAAAAGTAGGTAATTTTTTACGTAAGTCTTCAATAGATGAAGTTCCTCAATTTATAAATATTTTAATAGGGGATATGTCATTAATAGGACCTAGACCAGTAGTTCCTGATGAAGTAGAAAATTATGGTAAAAATAAGAGTAAATTTTTATCTATGCGTCCTGGTTTAACTGGTTATTGGGCTAGTAATGGTAGAAATAATATTTCTTATAAAGAACGAATGAAAATGGAATTATATTATATAGATCATTGTGGTATTTTATTAGACTTACAAATTATTTTTGACACTATCTTTGCAGTTATAAAAAAAGAAGGTGCAAAATGAAAAAAATTATAAGTTTATTAATGATTCTCTTGATTTTTACTGGTTGTGGTAAAAATGCAGAAGAAAATATTGAATATGAAGAAGAAATTCCAAGTATTCCTACAAAAGAGAAAATAGAGATTGTTGATGTAAATTCTAATACAAGACCATTTGCTGTAGTTGTAAACAATTCACCAGCTGCCGTAAAAGTTCAACAAGGTTTAGATAAAGCTTATGTGGTTTATGAGCTTCCTGTTGAAGGAGGAATAACGAGGCTTTTAGCATTTTATAAAGATATTGAAGACTTAAAAATAGGAACAATCAGAAGTGCAAGACATAATTTTTTAGATTATGCTTTTGAACAAGATGCAATTTTTGTCCATTGGGGTTGGAGCAAACATGCAAGAGAACAAATTAATAATTTAAAAGTAAATAATCTTAATGGTTTATCAGATTCATCTTTTTGGCGAGAAAATCCAGAAAATCTAGCAACTGAACATACTGGATATACTAGTCTTGCTAAATGTCGTGATTTAGCAAAATCACGAGACTATTCTTTAACAACCGATAAAGGATTAGTTTTTAATTATTCTTTAGAAGAAATTAATTTAAATGAGAAAGATAATAACACTGTTGCCAATAAAATATTTATTCCATCCAATGATAGTTTAAATACAAGTTATGTATATGATGAGACAACTAAAACTTATAAAAGAAGTGTAAATGATAATCCTCATATTGATTATCAAACTAAAGAACAATATACTGCTAAAAATATCATAATTCAAAAAATAAGTATTAGTTCAATAAAAAATAGCAAATATTTAGAATTAGGAGTAGTTGGCAATGGTGAAGGTATGTATATAACTAATGGTTATGCCGTGCCAATTAAATGGAGTAAAAATGATCGCTATGCTAAAACTAAGTATACTTATGTAAATGGTGAAGAACTAAAATTAAACGATGGCAACTTATTTGTTCAATTACAATCCAATAATTTACAATATGTAATTGAATAGTATTATTTATAAATAAGAAGGTAGGAAATATTTATGAGTAAATCTAAAAATAATAATTCAATTTTAAATTTTTTTAAAGATTATAAAATAATATTTTTATATTTATTTTTAATATTTCCATTTTTTAAGCCTCCTTATTTTGAATATGTATACTTTATAGATAGAATATATCATGTATGGTTTATAGTAAGTAGTTGTTTTATTTATTATTTATGCTTAAAAAAAAGATGTATTTCTAAATTATCGATTTTAACTTTAATTTTATCAGGAATTTTATTATTATCTAGTATAGTAAATAATGTTTTTAGTATCTCAACAATTAAAATAACAGTTGAAATGTTTACCATAACTTTATTAGCTACTTATGGCATTAAATATAATTTAAAAGATTTTTTAGAAGCAATAATAATACTATTAGGAATATTTATTATTATAAATTTTATAACTTTTTTTATCTTTCCAAATGGTTTATACGAAGACCCATCAACACATAATTTAAGTTCAAATTTTCTTTTAGGGTTAGATAACGTTCATATTAAATTTTTTATATGTTATTGGCTAGCATATTATACTAAATATTATTTGACTAAAAAACATAGTAAGTTAGGACTAATTGTAATAATATTATCAATTATAAGTATTTTAATTTGTAAATCAGCAACAACTTTAGTAGGAGCTTTCATAATTGGTATATATTTTGTTTTAGCAAAATTTATTGATAAAATAAAATTTGTTAATGTAATTTCTTATTCTATATCATTTGTTGTAGCTTATATTGGAATTATATTTTTTCAAATTCAAAAGTATTTTTCATTTATTATTGAAAATATTTTGAAAAAAGATGTTACGCTTACAAGAAGGACAGAAGTTTGGAAAAGATTTTTTCAGCTTATTAAAAATAAACCAATTTGGGGATATGGAATATTAAGCACTGATGATAGCATCAAAATTATTAAGGTTGCACATGCTCATAATCAAATTTTACAGGTATATTTTCAAGGTGGGATATTTGCTGTAATAATATTTTTAATAATTTTATTTATTACATTAAAAGAATTACATAAACATTTTAATAATAAATTAGCTAAAGTTTATTCTGTTATATTGTTTTCATTACTAATAATGGGTTTAGCAGAAGTTATAGCTTTAAGACATCTATTGTTTATTCTTACTTTCTGTTATAGTATAAAAGATATAATTAATAATGAATTAAATAATAAAGTAGATATTAAATGATAATCTACTTTTTATTATGTAAAATATACTAAAAAATGTCGAAAAAAAGTAATAGTATGGTATACTTATATATGTAAGACTTTAAAAAAATTAGGGAAGGAGAATTAAATAATGGAAAAAAAGTCAACAAAAAGTATAATTGATATTATTGTTCCATTATATAATGCTGAAAATTATATAGAAAATTTACATAAATCTTTTTTGATACAAAAAAATGTTGTAATAAATAAAATAAAATATATTTTAACTGAAAGTAATGACAATACCGAAGAAATTTTAAGAAAAAATAAATATAATTATAAAAAGATTACCAAAGAAGAATTTTCTCATAGTATGACAAGAGAAAGCGAAGCTTTTAACAGTAAAGCAGATATTGTTGTATTTGTTACTCAAGATGTCCAAATTGAAGATGATAAATGGTTATATTATTTAACTAAAGATCTTAATGATGAAATCATTTGTGCATATTCTAGACAAATTAGTAAATATAATAATATTGAAAAATATACAAGAGAAAAAAATTATCCTGAAAAATCAAGTATAGTTTCTAAAAAAGATATTGAAAAATTAGGTTTAAAAACTTTTTTTTGCTCTGATGCTTCATGTGCAATAAATAGAGAAAAATTTGTTTTGTTAAATGGCTATGATAATAAAAAATTGCCTACAAATGAAGATATGTACTATGCTTATAAAGTTATTATGAATGATTATAAAATAAAGTATTGTGCAAAATCTGTTGTATATCATTCTCATCAGTTTACATTAAAACAAATATATGAAAGATATAAATTAACTGGTCAGTTTTTCAAAGAAAATGATTACTTAAATAATTATAAAACGTTAGATGCCGGAGCTAGTTTAGCTAAATATATTTTTAAAAGAATAATTGCTGAAAAAAAGTTTGCTCTTTTGTTTAGATATCCTTTTGATATGGCTGCTAGATTGATTGGGATGAAAGTTGGAAAAAGGAGCAAGAAATAATATGAAAACATATACATTAGAAGAAATTCATAAAATAGATTTAAAAATTGCTAAAGAATTTATTAGAATTTGTAAGAAAAATAATTTAACCTATTACATTATTGGGGGAACTTTTTTAGGGGCTATACGTCACAAAGGATTTATTCCCTGGGATGATGATATGGATATAGCTATGCCAAGAAAAGATTTTAATATTTTTATAAATATAGCAAATCAAGAATTAAAAGATAATTATCATTTAGTAAATCATGAAAATGATGAAGAATATCGTTATTCAATACCAAGAGTAGTGGATTTAACCACTGAAACAGTTGAAGAACGAAATAATAAAAAAACTCATTTAGCAATTGATATTTTTCCTATTGATGGAACACCAAATAATCTTATATTAAGAAAAATATATTATTTTAGAATTTTATTTAATCGAATGCTTGTTAGTTGGTATTACATTGATGAGGTAGAAAAAAATAAAAAAAGAACAAAATTAGAAAAAATATTAATAGCATTAGGTAAAATATTACCTACTAAAAAAATGATTAAGCCCAAAAAAGTTTTGAAAAAAATTGATGTTTTATTACAAAAAAACTCTTTTGAAAAAAGTGATAATGTGGGAACTATTATGGGGGCATATAAAGTTAGAGAAATTGTTCCTAAAGAGTTTTTTGGCAAACCAACAAAATATCAATTTGAAGATATTAAATTATATGGACCAGAAAAATATGATGAATATTTAACTCATATGTATGGCGATTATATGTCACCACCCGAAAATAAAAATGAAAATTCCCATTATGCTAAGGAGGATAAAAAATGAAAAGAGTATTAACTTATGGAACATTTGATTTATTGCATTATGGTCACATTGAAATATTAAGACGGGCCAAAGCATTAGGTGATTATTTAATAGTTGCTTTATCAACCGATGAATTTAATGAAATAAAACATAAAAAAGCTTATCATAACTATGAAACTCGAAAAAAAATGTTAGAAGCAATTAGATATGTTGATTTAGTTATTCCTGAAGAAAATTGGGAACAAAAAATTTCTGATGTAAAAGAATATAAAGCTGATATTGTAGTTATGGGAAGTGATTGGGCTAATAGTGATAAATTTGATTATTTAAAAGAATATTGTGAATTAGTATTTCTTCCTAGAACAGAAGGAATATCTACTACCAAAATAAAAAAAGATTTAGGCTTGCAACAACCAATAAATGGAATTGATCAAATTCCTAGTTCAAAATGAGGTAATTTATGGAAAATAAAATAGATTTTGTTATCTTATGGGTTGATGGAAACGACCCAAAGTGGCAAGCTGAAAAGGCAAAATATTCTAATAATAAAAATGGTGATAGTAGAAATATTCGCTTTAGAGATTGGGATAATTTACAATATTGGTTTAGAGGTGTTGAAAAATTCACACCTTGGGTAAATAAAATCCATTTTGTTACTTGGGGACATATTCCTAAATGGCTAAATACTAAAAATCCTAAGCTAAATATTGTTAAACATTCTGATTTTATTCCCAAAGAATATTTACCAACTTTTAGTTCTCATGTAATAGAATTAAATCTTCATCGTATAAAAGGTTTATCTGAGCAATTTGTCTATTTTAATGATGATACATTTATTACTGATTATATGAAAGACGAGGACTTTTTTAAAAATGGGTTACCAAGAGATGTTGCTATAGAATCTGCTGTTTCAACTACTGATCCAACAATGTTACCAATTTACTATAATTGTTTAGAAGTTATTAATGCTAAATTTAATAAAAGAAAAGTAGAATCTTATCGTAAAAATTGGTTTAATTTATTATATGGTAAAGGACTTATAAGAACATTTCTATCATTACCATGGAAATATTTTATTGGCTTTTATAATTGCCATTGTCCTCAACCATATTTAAAAGAAACATTTGAAATAATGTGGAAAAATTATAATGATATTTTAAGTGAAACAGCTTCACATAAATTCAGAGATAAAAAAGATGTAAATCAATATTTACTTCGTTATTGGCAATTATGTACTAATAAATTTGTTCCAAGAAAGTTAAAAATATCTAATGCAATAACTCTTACTAATGATGATAATGAAGTATGCAAATATATAAAAAGGCAAAAGTATAAAATGTTATGTATTAATGATAGTTCTAAAATTAATGAACAAGATTTTTTGAAGTTTAAAAATGATATAAAAACAAGTTTTGAAACGATTTTGCCTGAAAAAAGTAGTTTCGAAAAATAATACGAGGTGATATAACTTGAAAAATTTAGTTAAAGAAAAAGTGTCTAGAATTAAAAAAGATAATTTTTGGAAAACTTTATTTACAAATTCTTTTTGGGCATTTTTAGGTGATGGAATGGCATCAGTAATTAATTTGATTGTCACTATTGTTTTAATTTGGTTGATTGGTAATTATGATTATGGATCATTAGTTTTAGCTCAATCATATATGCAAATAATGGATGTATTGTTGAATATTCAATCATGGAAAAGTGTCATTCAATATGGTCAAAAAGCATTAGTTGAAAAAAATAAACAAAAATTATGTGGCTATGTCAAAATTGGGTGTTTTCTAGATGTTTCAACTGCTATCTTAGGAGGGATTGTATCATTCTTTTTAGCAGGATTAATAGGCAAACTATTTGGCTGGGATAATAATTTAGTTTGGTGTGCAAGAATTTTTTCTTTAACTATTTTTTCTCATTTTTCTGGAACACCAACTGCCATTTTAAGAATAACTAATAAATTTAATCTTGTTGCTATTCAAAAAGTAGTGGCTGCCATATTTAAATTAGGATGTTTAGGATTTATTTTCTTTTGGAAAAAAAGTATTAGTTTATTAAATGCTGTAATTATCTATACAATTACTGATGCTGTAGGTAATTTATTATTAGTTTTTCTAGCATTCTTTGTTTTCTTTAAAAAATATGGTTTTAAAAATTTAATTAAAGCTAAGATACCTAAAGATTATAAAGAATTTACAAAATATACTCTTTGGGGAACTTTATCAGAAATAGTAGATATTCCAATTAATTATTTTGATGTTTTCATAATTTCGTTCTTAAGTAAAGAATTAGTTGCTGTGTTTAAGGTCTTTAAACAAATTGTTGCCATTTTATCAAAAGTAACAACACCAATATATCAAGCAATTATGCCTCAATTTTCAGAATTATCAGCTAAAGGTTTGAAACAACGAGGTTTTGAAGTAGTTTTAAAAATTAGAAAAGCTGTTTTAACTGTTGGAATCCCTTTTACTATTTTGGTTAGCATAACCTCACCATTTTGGCTAAAAATTATTTATGGTGAATTATATGCTCAAAATTGGTATATATTAGGTTTATATTTGTTAGTTCAAACTTTAGCATTATCTTATACTACAGTTCATCCTTATTTTAATTCTTTAGGTAAAACAAAAGAATCAGCTATTTATGTTTCAATTGCCAATATTGTATATGTAATTCTGGCAATTAGCTTTGTTAAAAGTGGGGGAATGATAGCGTTAGTTATATGTTATTTTATTCAAGCTTTTATTGTTATTTTCTTAAAAGTAAAAAATATCAAAAGAAGTTTGAAAATAAAAAAAGCTTAATAAATAATTTACAATTTGTTAAGCCTTTAAAATTTATAGTATTTGTTGTATAATTTAGCCTATAGAAGGAGAAAAAAAGATGTATTTATTATTAATTTTTTGCATTATTATTTTATTTATAATTACATATAAGATATTAAAAAAAGATTTACTTGCACCATCAAATATATCGGTTTTAATGTTTTTATTAAGTACTTTGTTAGCTTATATTGGAACTTTTAGTTGGAATAATGTTAATGATATTTCTTATAAAATTGTTTTTATTGTTTTGCTAGGGTTAATAGGCTTTATTTCTGGTGAATTAATAACAAGAAAATTTTTTAATAATGAAGAAACTAAAGAAAAAAAATTAAAAATTGAAATAATCAAAATAAAAAAATGGAAAATATTTATAACTTTAATATTTACTATTGTTACTGGAATTTTACTGCTTTCTGAAATTAAAAAAATATGTTCATTTTATGGATTTAATTCTAATAATATTCCCAAATTATTAGCTTTTTATCGTACGAAAACGGACTTATTTAGCACAGCTTTAGTAAATGATGGTATAAGAATTAATTTTATAGTTTCTCAAATGAAAAAAGTTTGTGAAATACTTTGTATAATTTTTGGATATATTCTCGTAAATAATATTATTTTAAAAGATAAATTAAAAAATAATCTTCTTTATCTAATAATCTTAATTTTAAATCTATTAATATGCTTTACTAATTCTGGCCGTTCAATATTTATGCATATGTTGGTTGGTATTTTGATGATTTACTTAATATTATACTATGTAAAAAATAAAGATAAAAAAATTTCCAAAATTAATCAAAGAATATTTTTGATAGCATTAGTTTCTTTAATTGTCGCTTTAATAATATTTTGTTTGGTTATTCCTTTAGTAGGACGTAAGATAAAAGTAAATTATTTTGATTATATTGGTTTTTATTTAGGTTCACCATTGCCTTCATTCAATGTTTTTCTAAATAATATTCCAGCTCATGATGCATTTATAGGCAGTGAAACATTCCATAATTTATATGCGTTATTAAACAGACTTCACATAGTAAATTATGCTGAAATCGGTTCACATAATTGGATAAAATTTAATTATAATTTAAGAAGTAATATTTTTACTTCATTTAGATGCTATTTTTATGATTTTGGATATTTAGGTGTCTTTATATGTCAATTTATATTTGGACTAATATATTCTAAATTTTATTTAAAAGTAAAAAATGCTAAAAATATTCCTTTATTATTACTATATGGTTATTTTTCCTATGTTTTAATAGACCAAATTAGAGATAATCAATTTTATGGATTAATATCTACAGCAACTATTGCTCGAATTATTTTAATTTATGTTTTATATTATATTTATTTTAAATTTGATTTTAAAACTTGGCGAGAAGATATTAAATATTTAATAAATAAAATTAAAAAAAAATCAAAAGTTGTTGGAAATGATCTTCCAAATGAAATAGTAATTATTGGTGGTAATCATTATAATATGTTGGGAGTATTAAGAAGTTTAGGAGAAAAAAAAATTAAATCAAATATCATTGTAACAGATAAAAAAAGATTTGCTTATGTAACTAAAAGTAAATATGTAAAAAGCTATTATCAAACTGTCGAGGATGAAGAAAAAATAAAGGATATATTACTTAGTAATTTTATTAATCAAAAACAAAAAGCTATTTTAATTCCAACTTCTGATTTTGCAGCTTTATTTATTGATAAAAATTTAAATGAACTTCAAAAATATTTTATTGTGCCTAATATTAATAATATCCAAGGTCAAGTCGAAAAAATAATGGATAAATACTATCAATATGAATTGGCTAAGAAAAATAATATTAAAATGGCTAAATCATTTTCACTTAATTTAAAAAACAAAATAGAATTAAAAAGTATTCCTTTTCCTTGCATAATTAAACCTCTAATTAGTGCTTTAGGTAGTAAAAAAGATATAAAAATATGTCATAATAAAAATGAATTTCAAAATGCCATAAAGGAATTTAAAGAAAAAAATTATCAAGATGTAATGATTCAAGAATATATAGATTATGATTATGAATGTGAACTTATTGGCTGTGCCCATGATAATCATATTATAATACCAGGTATAACAACTAAAATTAGAATATATCCTTTAAAAAGTGGAAGTACAAGTTTTGGGAAGATAGATAGTTTAAAAAATTTTAATTTTAAAATTGATAAAATTGAAAAATTAATAAAGAGCTTGAATTTTACGGGAATATTTGATTTAGAAGTATTTGTCAAAGGCAATGAGATGTATTTAAATGAAATTAATTTCCGTAATGGAGGACATTCTTATGCTTATACTTATGATGATGTTTATATAGTTTATTTATGGTTATTATTAGTTTTAAATAAAGATATTTCTAAAGAAGTAAAGCAGGTTAATAATAGTTTTTATTTTAATGTTGAATTAATAGAGATTAAACATTTAACTCATCATAATATTAGTTTTAAAACATGGTATCAAGATATGAAAAGAACTAATATTAGTCTTTTTTATAATAAAAATGATGTTCGACCATATATTTATAAATTCTTTTATGCAATTGGTAATAGATTATTTAAAACCAAAAATTAATAATCTTGTTAAGAAGGGATGATTCTTTAATGAAAAAAAGATATATAAATTTAGATTTAATTAGAACTGTTGCTATTATATTAATCATAAGTAACCATGTATTAAGTGCTATTTATGTTAATCAAACTAATTTTTTAGGTTGGCAAAGCTCTAATATGTTTGAAAAATCTTTTATTTTAATTAATTATATTCTTAGCCGTTTAGGAGTTCCATTGTTTTTATTTTTAACAGGTGCTTTAATATTAAATAAAAATTTTGAAGACAAAAATGATATAAAAAAATTTTATCAAAAAAATTTAATTTCTTTAGTAACTACTGTTTGCATTTGGAATATTATTTATTATTTTTTTAATATGTGGTTTAATGCAACAAATTTTAGCTGGAAAGGGTTACTATATCGAGTTTTATTTATGAAAAGTTCAACAATGCCTCATATGTGGTATATGCCGATGATTATAGGAATGTATATATTTTTACCATTTGTATCCATTATTGTTAAAAAATTTAATTTTAAAGATTTATTATTTCCGATAATTATTGTTGTTTTAGCAAGTTTTATTTTACCAAATATTAAGCTTTTCTTAAATTTCTTTGGTTATGCTGCTAAAGATTGTAACTTAATTCTTAATTTATCTTATGGGGGAGAGTAAATCCCATAATCCAAGAATTAGAAAATATTATAAAAATGCCTTTATAATACGCAGTTTTAGAAGAATTGTAAGTTTTCAAATATAGTCAAAATTTATTAAAATTTATGTTTAGTATTAAATTTATCTTTGAGAGCCGTTTATGGTTCTTTTTTATGTTGTAAATTTAAAGATGGGAGGTTTGATAAAAATGAATTTAAATTATGCAATATTTAGAAGTGAACCAATAATGACTATAAATGATTTAGCACAAATAGGTTCACATAATAAAAGAGAAAAAAAGTCTTATAACTCTAATCCAGATATAGATATAGAAAAAAGTAAAGATAATATAGAACTAGTCCCTTTAACTGATAAATATGTTAAAGGGTTTTATAATCTTGTAAAAGATTATAAAAAAGAACATGATGAAAGAATGAAAACTGAAAGAGAAGATAGAAAGAAAACTTTTAAACAAATGTTAGATAAATCAAATAATGTTGTTGCTGATGAATTACTATTTACTGCAACTAATAAGTTTTTTGAAAATATGACTAAAGAAGATATAAAAGAATGGGCTAATACTTGTATGGAATTTGTTTATAATGATTTAGGTTATAAGAAAGAACAAGTATTACATGCAACTGTTCATTTAGATGAAAAAACACCACATATTCATTGTGTTGTCGTGCCACTTGTTAAAAAGTTAGATAAAAGAACTAACACAGAAAGATTCACTATTTCTAAAAAACAATATATTAAAGACAAAGTACATTTATCACAATTACAAGATAAATACCATGAAAGATTAATTTCTAAAGGTTATGATTTAGAAAGAGGTATTAAAGGTAGTGATAGAAAGAATCAAAAAGTAAAAGAGTTTAAGAAAACAACAAGTTATTATGAAAATAAAGTAACTACTATTAATAAAGGTTTAGATAATGCTATGAATGACTTTGAAGAAAAAATGAAAACTACTAAAAATGCTTTAATAGATAAAGAATATGTTAAAGTAAAAAAGGATACTTTTGATAGTATGAACAATGTTATAAAAGAAACTAAAAAAGCAATGGAGTTTCAACCAAAATTAGAAAAACTATTTAATGAAGTAGATGAATTTACAAAAAGTCATAATACCTTAGAATATGAAAATAAAAACTTAAAAAAAGAAGTAAAATCACTTACTACAAGAAATCAAAATTTAACAAAAGAAAACAATGCACTTAAAAGTTATTTAAAAGCTATTATAGAAACCATTAAACGCTTCTTTAGAAAATTATTACAAATTGGTAATGATAAAACTAAAGACTATACAGCAAATGAAATAAAAAGTTATTATAATCGTGAAGATTTCAGTTCAAATGATGTATATGAAATTTCAAAAGAAACAACTAAAGAAGATGAATTATTTGATTATGCTGGAGTACCAAGTTATTTAAAAACAAGTAAAAAAGTAAAAAAAGAAAAAGATGATTTTGATATTGAATTATAAATAATTTAAGATTTGCAATAAATTAACATTTAATAAATGTAAAAAAATTCTTTAAATAAATTTGTAAATATGTTACTATTATGGTAGTTAATAGTAGAGTAGTGAGGAGTGAAGAGAAATGAAAAAAAGAATACTCTTATTATTTAGTTTGGTGGTTTGTTTAATGTTTATAGGAAATGTTAATGCTTTAACAGAAGGCTTTGATGATGAAGTATTTCATAGTTGCCTTTTAGAAACTACAAATCAAGAAGAAAGTTTAACTGCTGAACAATTAAGTGGAATTAAAGTATTAGATTGTAATGGATTTTTAAAAAGCACTAAAGGAATTGAAAAATTAACTAATCTTGAAGAATTAAAAATTAAAGTTAATGATGAATTTAGTGGGATAGATTTAAGTAGTAATACTAAATTAAAAAAATTAACTATTTATGGAAAAGGTTTAAAAGAAATAAGTTTAACTGCTAATACTTTATTAGAAGAATTAGATTTATCAACAACATCAATAAGTAGTTTAGATTTACAAAGTAACACTGCTTTAAAAAAACTTGTATTATCAGAAACTTCATTAGAAACAGTTAATACTGAAAAAAATACTGAATTAGAAATATTAAATATAACTGATTCAAATATAAAAGTTGATTTAACAAAAAATACTAAATTAAAAGAATTATATATTAATAAAGATGATTTAGGTAAAATTGATGTAGCAAAATTAACGAGCTTAACTAAATTATATGTACTAAGAAGTCTTGATAGTGTTTTATATGTTAAAGATAATGAAGAAAAAGATTTAAAAGAAGAATTAAAAAGAATAGCATATGATGGTAATAGTAGTCTTAAAGTTAAATATAAATCATCTGAACCAGTTATTGATGATAAAAATGCTACTGATGTAGGTGAACATAAGCTTAAAATTGGTGATTATTTTGGTGGATATTTATTTGAAAATGGTATTAAAGAATATACATTAAGTCTAGATGGAGAAATTCAAAAAATAAAATTTGATGGAGAATTTGTGATTGCTACAAAATTTAATTTTATTATGATAAATCTTAAGAGTGATGATTATTATATTGATGAAGATAATGCAATTATTTATATAGGTGATGACAAAGTAGAAAGCGTTGCAAGTAAAATTTATATAAATAAAACTTATAACCCAGATGATAATATTAGTAATTTTATTGGAATACAAATAGAAGTAACAGACGAATTTGTTTATGTTTATCAACAAAATACAGGACAAAACTTATTGATAAAAAGGTTTACTATTAAAAATGGTGAACCACCAATTTTAAAATGTAGTGAAAAAGATGGCAAATATTTTGATAAGAATGGTAATAGTGTAAGTAAAGAGGCTTATTTTGAAAGTTGTGGAGTAGTAGAAAATCCTAAAACTGGTTTAATAATTGCGTGGTTTATTGTTCCAAGTTTATTATTAGGTATATCAATCATGATAATTAGTAAAAGAAAAACAATAATTAAAAAAATATAATTTAAAAAGTGAGAATATGAATGTTTATTATTTCATAATCTCACTTTTTTTATTTGCTTATTATAGGAGTATTAGTTCTACCAACTAGATAATCCATAGAGATATTATAAGTTTTACAAATATAATATAAATTAGTTGTGTTAATAAGATAATGACCAGTTTCATAACCACTATAAGTTGTTTGAGATATCTTACATTCATCAGCTAATGCTTGTTGAGATAAATTAAGGTTTGTTCTTAGTTCTTTTAGTTTTTTACCAATTTTTTCTTTATTGGTTTCAAATTTGCCATATTTAATATTTTTCTTTGTTAGTCCACAAACAAAATCTAATGAATAGTCATATAAATTACAAAATTTAATTAGTTTTGTTAAAGGCATGGAATCATGAGCAGTTTCCCATGAACGAACAGCAGAATCCGATACACCAAAAATATAACCAAGCTCTGATTGTGTCATTTCAAGTTCTTCACGACACCATCTTAAATTATTTTCAAACATAATATATCACCGATATAATTTTCCCATTAAATTTCATTTTAACTAAAAAACCGAAGACTATTCGTTAAAAAAGTGTTATAATGAATTAAAGGTAAAGGAGTTAGAAATGATAGACAAAGCAATAACTGAGAGAATTTTATATTATTGTGAAATAAACAAAATTAGTATAAATGCTTTAGCTAATAAAAGTTTTTTAACTCAAAGTACCTTAGAAAATATTGCAACTGGTAAATCAAAAAATCCAAAAATGCTAACTATTATAAGAATATGTGTAGGTTTAAACATAACATTGAAAGATTTTTTTGATAGCAATCTTTTTGAAAAAATAATAGATATAGAAAGAGGTGACTAAAGTGTTAGATAAGGTTGTCTTAAGATTAATAGAATTATTAAAAGAAAAGAATATTATAGATAAAAATGAAAAAGATGTTGATAAAATAGTTAATTTATTATCTAAAAAAACAAGTATTCCTTTAAATACATTAATAAATATAATTTATAAAAGGAGTAAGACAATACAACTTGATTGTTTATATCAACTTTGTAGAGAATTGAATATTGATATGGTTTATTTTTTTGATTCTAATTTATTTTATTAAATAGGTAATTACTTGATTTAATTTATATGAAAAATTAATCCAAAATTCTAAAAACTATTGTAACTAAAAAGTTTTAACAAAAAACCTAGTTTAAGACAACTAGGTAACACACTACGATATTGACGAGCCAATATCAGTGTGCAAAGGGATAAACCCCTTTTGAAACCCC
>CANQIN010000011.1 GCA_947623995.1 uncultured Bacilli bacterium
CGAGATATATTTTAACATATTGAAATGGGACATTTTAAAAAAATCTTTATGGGACATTTTAAAAAAGGATTAACAAATAAGTCAATGGTCTTTTAATTTTAATAAAAAAGTATTATAATAAAATTAGCGAGAAAAATGACTCCTATTTTAGCTAAAAAAAGTCATTGTAAACTCTCGCTTTTTAAATGGAAATATGAGATAATAAATATAGCTAGGATAGGAGTTGAAAGAAATGGCAATGACGAAGCAAATATGTAAAAATGATTGTATTATATTAAGTACAATAGAAGAATTAGTACCAAAAGAACATTTAGTAAGGAAACTGGATAACTGTATAGATTTTAGATTTATAGAAAATATAGTAAAAGATTTATATAGTGAAGCAGGAAGACCAAGTGTTCCACCAGTGGTACTTTTTAAATTAATATTTATAAATATAATATTTGGAATAAATTCAATGAGAAGAACATGTGAAGAATGCAAAGTGAATATAGCATATAGATGGTTTTTAGGATTATCAATATATGATGAAATACCAAACTATTCAACATGGAGTCAAAATTATATAAGAAGATATAAAGATAGTGAAGTATTTAATGAAATATTTGATAAAATATTAAATCAAGCAATAGAATATGGATTTGTAGATATGGAAACGGTATTTGATTATATATGGGCGGAGAGCACCTAACACTTAACTAGATATATCATTATTATTATAGCAAACATATATATGTTTGTCAAAGTTATAAAATTATTTATTTTTTAATACAAAAGGTTGCATATATAGGCACTGATTTAATTTTTTTATTTTCATCAAAGCCAAAATTTTTAGTACTAATTCTTATAGCATATTTTGGTTTAAATTTATCTATATAAACATTTAAACTTTTTGACTGGGTATTACTACTTGATTTTACTTCAATAGGTATTATTCCATCATTATTATTTATAACAAAATCTATTTCAGCCTTGCCATTACTTTGCCAATAATAAAGTGAAAAACCATTATTTACTAATTCAATTGCCACATAATTTTCAGTTATTATACCTTTATATAAAGATATATTATCTAAATAAATATCTTTAGTATTAATTTCTAATAAATTATTTAAAATTCCTATATCATTTAAAAATAATTTAAAGTTTTCTTGTTCTTCATATCCTTTTAACGGAATTAAAGGCGTCGAAACCAAATGAGAGATTAAAATCATATTACTTGCTATTAACCAATCTATAGCAGTTTCATATTCCCTGCTTTTTGCATTACTACTTATTTTAGAATATTGAAATTTATTAGATTCATTACCTAACTGATTAGGTATTGATTTATATGTTTTTTCTATCTTTACTTTTTCACTATTATTTGTAACATACTTATTCATATCATTAAGATAAGCTCCAATAATATTCTTTAAAATATCTTGATCATAATTAATAACATCTTTATTAATTTTTAATAGATTATTAATAGACTCTGGCATTCCTCCACTAACTAAATATAATCTAAATAAGTTTAAAGATTTTTCATGTATAGGACTCGCAATAGCTTGATTTTTTTCATAACAACTTTTAATCTCATCTATTAACATATTCTCATTTAAAGCCATTAAAAATTCTTCAAAATTTAAAGGATACATATTAATCATAGTTACTTTACCTACCGGAAAAGATTTATTAAATCTTTTTAATTTTACTTCCAACAAAGAACCTGCACATATAATTTTAACATGATTATAATTTTCACATAAAAATTTTAACTCAGCGATTAAACTTTCACATTCTTGTATTTCATCAATAAACAAAACAGTATTTTCTTGTTCAATATCAAAATTAATTAATATTTTAAATTTTCTAAATTTTTCTTCAGAATTTTGATTAGAATTATATAATTCTATAACCCCGGTATTTTCTAATAAATTTAAATGAACATAATTTTTAAATTCATTTTGACAAAATTTATCAATAATATAAGACTCGCCAACTCCTCTTGCTCCTAAAACCATTAAAGGTTTTGTTCCATCTTTTTTCCAACTTAATAAATCATCATATATTTTTCGCTTCATACTATCTCCATAATTGCCTTTAAAATCAAGAGTTTACACTTTTTTTGTAACGACTTTTGCTATAAATTTACACCTTTTTGTAACCACTTTTGATATAAACTTACACTTTTTTAGAACGACTTTTATAAAATCACTTTAAAATTTCGTATGTTGTTCCTTCTCTAGTATCTTTTAAAGCTATACCTTGTTCTAGTAATTCATCTCTTATTTTATCAGCTAAAGAATAATCTTTATTTTTCTTAGCTTCATTTCTTTCTAAAATTTTTTCTAAGATTTCTTTTTCTAAATCTTCATCTATTTCTTCTTTTTTAAATAAATCTAATGATAAAACTTGATCCCAACTTTTAATTAATTTAATTTTAGTACTATCATTAACATCACTTTTTAATAAGTCATAGATTAATGTTATAGTATTTGGAATATTTAAATCATCTTCTAAATAATTTTTAAATTCTTTATCCCATTTATTAAATTCTTCATCATTTATTTCACTATCATCTTTTAAATTTTGCACTTTATTTTTTAATTTATTATACGCAATAGTGGCATTTTCTAAATTATCATAGCTAAAAACTATTTGTTTACGATAATGACTATTTAAACACATAAAACGATAAGCTAAAGGTGAATAACCTTTTTGTTTTAATAAAGATACGGTTAAAGTAGCACCTTTACTTTTGCTCATTTTACCGGTTTCATCCATTAAGTGTTCATTATGAAACCAATATTTACACCATTCATGACCTAAATAAGCTTCACTTTGAGCAATTTCATTGGTGTGATGTGGGAATATATTATCTACTCCTCCACCATGAATATCTAAATGTTCTCCACAATAATGCATACTAATTCCTGAACATTCAATATGCCAACCAGGATAACCTACGCCAAAAGGTGAATCCCATTTTAAATCTTGGTCATCAAATTTAGACTTAGTAAACCATAAAGCAAAATCACCTTGATTTCTTTTAAAGTCATCAAAAGAAACCCCTTCTCTTACGCCCACAACCATATCATCTATTTTATGATTAGTTAATTTATAATAATCATCTAACTTAGATATATCAAAATAAACATTACCACCACTTTGATAAGCATAACCTTTTTCTAATAACTTTTCGATAATCTTAATATAATCATCAATATGCTCTGTTGCAGGAGCAACTACATCAGGAACGCGATTATTTAAAAGTTTAAAATCATTAAAAAATTGTTCCGTATAATATTTTGCAATTTCCATAACGGTTTGATGATTTTCTTTGGCACTTTTAACCATCTTGTCTTCTCCCGAATCAGAATCACTAGTTAAATGCCCTACATCAGTAATGTTCATAACTCTTAAAACATCATAGCCTAAATATCTTAAAGTTTTATCTAAAATATCATGTCCTATATAATTACGCATGTTACCAATATGTTGATCATGATAAACCGTTGGCCCACATGTATAGAACTTAACTTTTCCCTCTTCATAAGGAATAAATTCTTCAATTTTTCTGCTTAAAGTATTATATAATTTCATCAATAATCACTCATTTCTAATATTATTTTAGCAAAACAAACAATTATTGTCTATTAAACTTTATGCTAAAAAAAACTGTTCTTAAAATAATTTTAAAAACAGTTTATAAGTTTCTAAAGCTTTGACCAATAGAAAACTATTAAGTAATATTATTTGACGTCTTTAAATATTACATTTTATATAATACTAAATATTTTTGAAAAAGTCTATTTTAATTAATCTTCTATATTAAAACTAAGCACATTAGGATTAGCATTACTTCCCCCAACAACACCACTAGCTACAACATCATATTCAGCCCCAAAATCATTAGTTATTGTTACTTCAACTTTAAAAGTATATGTACCATCACTATTTTCTTTTTCATCAAGTAAACCAACCCACCAATGACATTTAAAACCATATTTATATTGTTTTTCCCCATATTCTTCAAAAGCTTTTCTTGCATAATATAAATCTAATTTAGTAGTAGATATTCGTTCATCTTCTTTTGGTTTAACAGTTTCATCATAATAATATATATATACTTTTTCTTGTGAACTATAAGTACTATTTATATCAACAGGTACAGATCCAATTTTAATTAAATTAACAGTTTTATCTTCACCATCACCACTTGTACCATTTGCTGTTACATCTAAAAAGCCCGCACTTTTAAAAGCTTCAACCACAATTTCATAATTAACATTTTTAGCACTTTCACTATCATATGGTGGCTTAATTTTTGATGGGTCATCAATGTCTCTAGCATGATAACTAACAACTACTTTAGCATCTTTATTAAATAAATTATCTGATCTATAATCAGTACTTCCATTTATCGAAACACTTGTTACTTGTTCATTAAAAGTATAATTTAAAATACCGTATAAAGTAAGATCATAAGAAGGATTCTCAATAACATTAGTAAATCCTAAAGATTTAAGTTCTTCAATAACTTCATTATAATTTTTATCAATATACTGATATTTATCAAAATTAATCTTTATTTTATCAGCATTTCCTTCATCATTAGAATTATCATTAAAATAAGTATTTTCAACACTTAATCGATTATAATAACAACTTATCTTATAACTTAATTCCATATTACCATTAACTTCTATTTCTTCTTCATACTTAATACTACTATCATCTTCTTTTTCAAAAGATAACATATAAGTTCCTTGATTTAAATAAACTCCTAAATCTTTACTTTCACCATGAGATAAATTAAAATTCTTATCCCCTATAGTAAATTTAACATCATATTTACTAAAAATTAAATTTTCAATAAAATCAATATGAACAACTACTCTATAATCTCCATCATTAACTTTTACTTCTTTTTTTTTAGAAAATACACTTATTAATAAAATACTAATAAATATTACAACCAAAACCACACTAATCAAGATAATATAAAGCATTTTATTTTTTTTAATGTTTTCTTTTAAACTACTCATAAAAATACCTCTTAATAATCAGATATTGTCTTTGTATCTCTAATTTTTAAAGCTGCATTTAAATTAGTAGAATAAAAATCAAATTCATAATGATCACTATCTTCCATAATTAAATGATCAGGTTGTCTTTTATATTTAAAATGCAAACCTTCTTGCCAAAAAGTATTACCATCATTATAGGTAACAACTACTACTGAATTTAAATCTCCAGAACTAATCTTAGCTCTAGTACAAATCATATCTCCATTACCATCACTAAAGAAATAAACATATTTATTATCCAAATCAATTATATAGTAATTATCATAATTACCAGTTCTACTTTGATAAGCATAAACTCCAGTATTACCATTTTTAACACTATTAGAATCATTAGTTGAATAAGAAACACTATTAGAAGTTTCTTCTTTTTCTTGTTTAACTTCTTCTTTTGGTGTATCATCTTCTTTTATAGTTTCCTCGTTTTTTGGTTCTTCCATAGATTCTTCTTCATTAGTTATAGTTTCTTCTTTTTCTTCTTCTTGATTAGACTTTAAACTTATTTCCATAACACTTCCACCAAGATAACTAACTGTTAGTTCATAACCATCTAAATTTTTAGCCTTATATCTTTTATTATCTTTATCATAATCAACATCAAAACCAGCCTCTTCACACTCTAAAACATAATCTTGATATTCTGAAAAAGACATATTTCCAATTTTTAAACGAAGACTTTTACTATTATCAGTATATATTTTCCCAATATTAGATTTCGGTTGTGGCACTAATTTACCTAAACCACTTGGCCACTTAATTTCATTCATAACATCAGGTTTATCTAAACTAACCCTATATTCTTTATTATAATCATTAAAATATATATCTACTTTATAACCATCTTTATTAAAAGCTTCATAATTATTTTCATATTCATCAATATCTAAATTATAACCCATATTAATACATTCTTGTCTATAATTACTAAATTCATTTACTGTCGATTTATGAACAACTAAAGATAAATAAGTATCAGAATTATAACTAACTTTAATCTTCTTTTCATTAATTTTAGGAATATATTCTCCTAAAAGCAAATCTTCCCATTTAACTTGATTTTTAATATTACTTATAATAGCAAATACATAACCTAAAATTATTAATCCAACAAGTACAATAAACCACCATTCTTTATAAAATGGCTTTTTTTTAACGTTTTCCATAAACTCCAACTCCAATATTTTATTAACATAATTATATCATGAATTATACTAAAAAAACAACTTGCGTTGTTTTATAAATATTCTAATATTCCCACATTTTTTTCTAATTTACTTACTAAATCTTCTTGATCATATTTATTAAAGATTCCTTCAAAATTACTAGGATCCATTAAAAATAATTCATAGTATGCATTAAATATTTCATTATAATTTTTTACTCCTAATTCAATTAAATAATTTAAATTTGTACATACAATTTTTTTATTTTCTTTTAAAGTTTTTAGCATAGCATAAGGAATACTTTCAAATAAATCACTAGAATTAAAACCATATTTAGTTAAATAATCTAAATCAATTTTTTCCGTATAATTTATTTCATATTTTCTTAAAGCTCTAACTAAATCTTCAGGATTATTTTGAAATTCATTTATATCTTCAGGACTTAACTTATTCCAAAATTCTTCAATTAATTTGCCAAATGCTCCTAATTTAGAAATAGACATATTAGGATTAATACGATTTATAACTGCAAAATTAGCAATATCAAATTCTTCATTTAAAACTTTATTATTTAGATAAACAATTAATTTTTGAGAATCAGTTAAAGATGAACCTAATGCTTCTTCTAAAAGTGAAATAGTTTTATTATAATAATTCATCACTATTACCTCCTAATATGCCATTAGTGGAATGTTTTTTGGATCCATACCACTAGCTCCAATTTGATTTATCACTCTACTTAATTCTTCTTTATTATATTTAACTAAAACATTAGGATTTAAATATATATCAATTGTTTCTTTACCAACATTTAATAATAAATCAATTTTAGCTTCTAAATCTTTATCATATAACATAGAAACATGATTCATAAAAATATCTTTTTCAATATTTTTATCAACAATATAATTTACATTATTTATAATTGTTTCTTTATCAAAATTATCCATCAATTCATTAATTTCATCACTAGTAAAATCTAAATAATCAATTCCTACGTTTTTTAATGTTTCAATAACATTAGATGTTTTATCTTCTTTTACTACAGGCTCTTCAACAACTTTTTCATATACAGGACTTTCTTCTTCACTTATATTTTTAGCTTCTTGAATAACTTCTGAAATACTCTTTCCTGATTTATCTTTCATTTTAATTTTATCATTATAGGCAAATAATGCATCTTCAGGGAACATTAAGATTTTAGCTGCTTCTCTTTGTTCTTCTTCAGTAAAATGAAATTCGGCTAATAAACTAGTTATTGAATCTCTAGTAATATTAATGGTACCAGATAAAGCAAGTTCAATATATTCATTTAATTTTTCTTGATTTGCTAAAGCCGTATCTTTTCTAATACCTAATTCTTCAATAGTCGTAATAGCCCTATTCATTTCATCTTCAACTTTAACTAATTCTTCTTCACTTTCTTTAGTGTTTTTTTCTACCATATCAATTGTTTTAGGAAGATTTTCATTTAATTTTTTTAGTAAGCCTTCTGGATCAAAATCTAAATTTAAGCGAGTTAAAACTGTATCATAATCATCACGATTGATACCTTTTAACATATTTTTAAATTTTTCTCCTTGGTCTTCTAATTCTTCTCTTTGTAATTTTAAATCTTCAATTTCTTTTTGCAAGATTGCTTTTTGTTCTGTAGTCTTTTCTTTAGTTTCTTCAGCAGCATTTTTTTGTTCATCCATTTCTCTTAAAATACTACTATCTTTACCACGTAAATTATAAAGTTTATCTAATAAACTCTCTGTTCTGACAGCCATTTCTAGTCACTCCCTTTTATTATGTCTAAATTATAGCAAAGGTTTTTAGATTTGTAAACTAAAATCACTTAAATTACTTTTTAGAATATAATAACATGAAACAAAAAAGGAGGAATTTGTTTGAAAAAAATTATTATTGGTATTATAGCAATTGTAATTATTGGAATTGCAATTACTATTGGATGCCTAGTAGGAAAAAAAGATGAAAAAGAAACTGTTAAGTTAGAAAAAATTAAACTTGCGGAAGTAACTCATAGTCCTTTTTATGCTCCACTTTATGTAGCTATTGAAAACGGATACTTTAAAGAACAAGGATTAGATGTCGAATTAATACTTACCCCGGGCGCTGATAAAGTGGCAACAAGTGTTATATCTGGAGATACCCAAATCGGTTTTGCAGGACCAGAAAGTGCGATTTATGTTTATGAAGGAAATGAAGAAGACTTTCTTGTAACCTTTGCAGGACTTACTAAAAGAGATGGACAATTTATTGTATCAAGAAATAAAGACTTTAAATTAGAAGATTTATATGATAAAGAAGTTTTAGTTGGCCGTCTTGGCGGAATGCCAGCCTTAAATTTCTTAAATGCTTTAAAAAATGCTGGAATTGACAAAGATAAAATTAAATTAAATTATTCAGTGGAATTCGCGGCTTTAAGTGGTTCATTTATTGGTAACACCGGTGACTTTGTAAATCTATTTGAACCAAATGCAACATTACTTGAAAAAGAAGGCTTAGGTTATGTTGTTGCATCAATTGGAGAATATTCAGGAGAAATGCCTTATACAGCATTTTATATTAAAAAAAGTTTCTTAGAAAATAATCTTGAAACCTTAGAAAAATTTAATACGGCAATTAATAAAGGATTACAATATACTTATGAAAATAGTCCTAAAACAATAGCCGAAGCGATCATAAAACAATTTCCAGATACTAAAATAAATGACTTAGAAACAATTATTAATCGTTATAAAGAAAGTGATAGTTGGTTAACTACTACTCATATATCTGAACAAATGGTTAAAAATTTAGAAGATATAATGATTGAAAATGATTTATTAGATGATTATGTCCCATATAATGATTTATTCCATAATTTAACAAATGAATAGTATTTTAGAAATCGAAAACTTAGAAAAAAACTACTATACTAAACAAGGAGAAATTAAAGCAATCGATAATATATCTTTAAAAATAAAAGAAGGAGAAATTGTAACTATTGTTGGCACAAGTGGCTGTGGAAAGTCTTCACTTTTAGGAATTTTGGCTAACATTGAAGATAAAACAAATGGCAAGATAAAATATCAAAAAGATAAACCAACAATTGGTTATATGCTCCAAAATGATGCTTTATTTCCTTGGCTAACTATTTTTGATAATGCTACTTTAGGACTTAAAATAGCCAAAAAAGATACTTTAGAAAATAAAGAATATGTTAAGAAATTATTAAAAACTTACAATTTAGAAGAATTTATAAATAAATATCCTAACGAATTATCAGGGGGAATGAGACAAAGAGTTGCACTTATTCGCACACTTGCTTTGAAACCTGATATTTTGTTATTAGATGAACCTTTTTCAGCATTAGATTATCAATCAAGACTTGCCGTAAGTGCCGATGTTTTTAAAATTATTAAAAAAGAAAATATTACGACAATATTAGTAAGCCATGATGTTGGAGAAGCAGTAAGTCTTTCAAATAAGGTTGTGGTTCTATCAAAAAGACCTTGCAAAATTAAAAGAATCTATGATATTGATTTACCATATGACAATCCAATTGATAATAGAAACACTAAAGAATTTAATGAATTTTATAATAAAATATGGAAGGACTTAGATGTCTATGTCAACTAATCAAAAAAAATTTTTACAAAAAGAAAGAAGAAATAAAATATTTGTTATTTTAATGCAAATTTTAATTGTCGTTATCTTTTTAATATCATGGGAAGTTCTTGCTAATAAGAAAATTTTAAATCCCTTTATTTTTTCTAGTCCATCAAGAATTATTTTAACAATTAAAAATCTCTTTTTAGAAGGTTCTTTAATTACTCATATTTTAACAACTTTATATGAAATAGTTTTAGCCTTTTTTATTGGTATAGCTAGTGGTTTTCTAATTGCCATTTTACTTTATGAAGTAAAAACTTTAGCTAAAATTCTTGACCCATTTTTAACCATGTTAAACAGTTTACCAAAAGTTGCTTTAGGGCCGATTATTATTATCTGGGCTGGAGCAAACACGAAAGCAATTATAGTGATGGCTTTATTGATTAATTTAATAGTTAGTATTGTAAATATTTATAATGGTTTTTTAGGAACGGATGAAATCAAAATTAAACTACTTCAATCTTTTGGAGCAACGAAAGGACAAATTCTAAGATATTTAGTTATTCCAGGCTCTAAAAGAACAATTATTTCATCACTTAAATTGAACATATCAATGACTTTAATCGGGGTAATAATGGGAGAATTTTTAGTAAGCAAAAAAGGAATTGGCTACTTAATCATATATGGTACACAAGTATTTAACTTAAATGTTGTAATGGCTGGAATTGTTATTTTAATCATTTTATCATTTATTATATATGAGGGTGTTTCACTACTTGAGAAAAAACTTTTACAAGAAAAAAATTAAGAAGCTGTTAGAAAATTAAATAATTAATTTCTTGACAGTTTCTTTTCTTTTAGCTCATCACTCACAAAAAAATCTTTCTTCTTTCCTTTACTCATTTGAACTAAAAAAGCATCAAAAAAATTCAACAGCCTCTTTATAATTTCAAGTTTTTTATTTATTTACAATCTATTTAATTGTTCCATTTATATTTTGTATATCTTCCCCCAGATATTTTAACAATTTTATCTTCTTTAAGTAATTTATTTAATACTCTTTCAATTGTAGTTTCACTTAAATCAGGACACTTATTCATAATAAATGCTTTGTCTAACGGAATGATATTATCTTTAAATATAACTATAATTCTATCATAAGCATTTATTTTTTTATTTTCAACAATATTTATTCTTGAATCAAATTTTTTATAAGCATTTAATATTATTCCCAAATAGTATTCTACAAAATATGAATAGTCATTTTTATTATTATGCCATTTTACTGAACTTTTTTCTAAAGTATCATAATAACTATCTTTTGTTTCTTCAATAATCTTTTCAATACTAATATATTTTCCTACCATATAATCTGCTTTATATAGTAATAATAAAGTAAGTAATCTACTCATTCTTCCATTACCATCATTAAATGGATGTATAGATACAAAATCTAATATAAATATCGGAATTAATACTAGTAAATCACATAATTCATTATTGACTAATTCATTATAATTTTTACATAAATCTTCAATTGCAATTGGTGTTTCAACAGGAGATAGAGGTGTAAATCTTATTTTCTTTTCTCCTTTTTCATTTACTTCTTCAATATAATTTTGAGAATTTTTAAATCTACCACCATAATTATAACCTGTATATTTATATAAATCTCTGTGTAATTGCAATATTGTATTTTGAGTAATATCAATAAATTTATAATTCTCATGAATTAAAGATAACACATCTCTATAACCAGCGATTTCTTCCTCATTCCTATTTTTAGGTTCTAGCCTTTGATTTACAATTTCTCTAATTCTTTTATCAGTGGTATAAATACCCTCAATTTTATTTGATGAAGAAGTGCTTTGAATTTTGGCAACTTTTAATAAAGTGTCTAAAGTGTTTTTTTTAGTATCTAACAAATATGATTGTTTTCCTTTATATTCATGGATTTTACTTATTAGATTAATAATATTACTATTAGATATAATACTATTATATTCTTCTATTAAATTAATTTTTCTCAAATTGCATCACTTTTCTTTCATTTGAATCATTATAGCATAATATGGTGCAATTGACAATATAAATTGACACAAATGGCATTTTCTTATTGTTTATTAATATATTGGTTATTCAGTAGGTCCTTGCCAATTTTCAAATTTATCTTTATATTGTTCTATTTCTTCATGGTCAATAATAAACTTATCATCTTGTTCTTTTAGATTCTCAATACCTATTGGATTACATCCACCTGTTTCTAAATTATCAAGTTCAGTAATTAAAAAAGTATTTCCACAATTTTGACATTGAACTTTATTTCCATCTTGAACAAAATAAGCATAAGGTGATCCTCCGCAAGAACCACAAGTGTTGATAACAATATGGAATTTACCATTTTCATCTTTTACTGCTAAAAGACCAATTATTACATCATCATATTCATAACTATAGTAACTAACTTCTTCAGTTATTTTATCCTTATTGATGACAATATTACCATCTTCATTTGTTTCAGCTTGATAAATTTTCCCAGTAATTTCTTTTAATCCAGCTGGAGCATTTGAATCATTTTTTATTTTTTCATTTCCACAAGCTGTTAAGTCAAACATAGTTATAAACAACGTTACAACTAAAACTAATTTTTTCACAATTATTCCTCCACTATATCAATAAATTTATAGTCTAAATCTTCAATTAGTTTTTTAATCAAATCTTTATCTAATTTATTATTACTTGAAATAATTGCTTCTTTTTTAGATAAATTAACTTTTACTCCTTTAACATCATCTATATTCATTAATGCATTCTTAACTTTATTCGCACAATGATCACAAGACATTCCCTCTATTTTTACTATTGTTTTAATTTTTTTACTAAACATATTTAATTCCTCCTTAATTTAATTCTTTTTAATCTTAAAGCATTTAGTATAACTGTAAAACTACTAACTGTCATAGCAAATCCTGCGACCATAGGATTCATATTAATATTCCATCTTGAAAATAATCCTATGGCAATTGGTATCATACAAACATTATAAAAAAATGCCCAGAATAAATTTTGTTTTATATTTCTTATTGTTTTTTTACTTATTGTTATTAAATTTAATAAATTCAATAAATTATCATTCATTAAAATAACATCTGCGGAATTATTTGCTATATCTGTTCCACTTGATACACTTACGCCTATATGAGCTGTAGCTAGACTTGGAGCATCATTAATGCCATCACCTATCATCATTACTTTCTTGCCATTATTCATAATTTTTTTAATTTCTCCAACTTTATCTTTAGGCATAACATTAGCAATAATTTTACTTATTCCAAGTTCCTTTGCGACTTTCTTAGCCGTTAATTCATTATCTCCTGTTAACATAACTACTTCTTTACCTATTTTTTTTAGTTCACTTATTACTTTACTTGCATTTTCTCTTACAATATCCTTTACCCCAATTAAAGCAATAATTTTTTGATTTTCTATCACATAAACAATACTATTTCCTTGCTCAGCCAAAGCCTCTTCATCTTTATTTTTCGTATTTTTTATTTTTAACGAAGTAAGAATTTTATTATTTCCTATATAGTATTTCTTATCATTTATCATTCCCGTTAATCCTAAACCGGCAAGATTTTTAAAATCTTTTATTTCTTTTTTACTTTTTCCAAATTCTTTAAAAGCACTGGCAATAGGGTGTGTCGATTTAGATTCTAAACTACACACGATACTTAATAATTCATCATTTGGATAATCACTATAATTAAAGATTTCACTGATATGCAAATTACCATACGTAAGTGTTCCTGTCTTATCAAAGACGATAGTATCAACTTTATGAGCATTTTCTAAAGTTTCACTTGTCTTTACTAAAATACCATTTTTAGCACATAATCCTTCACTTACAACAATAGCAAGGGGTGTAGCAAGTCCTAAAGCACATGGACAAGCAACTACTAAAACAGTAACAAAATGCGTAAGTGCATCATTAATTCCATTTCCTAAAGTGAGGTAAACAATTAATGTTAAAATGGCTATTACAATTATACTTGGTACAAATATTCCACTAACCTTATCAGCAATTTTAGATATTGGAGCTTTAGTATTAGTTGCCTCAACTACTAATCTTACTATTTCCGATATTGTTGAATCTTTACCGATTTTTAGAGCTTGATACTCAATATATCCATCGATATTTAAACTACCTGCGACAATTTTAGCATTTCTATTCTTTTTAACAGGCATCGATTCACCGGTAATAAATGATTCATCAAAATGAGAAGTACCTTTGGTAATAATTCCATCAACGGCAACTTTCATTCCTGGTTTACAAATCAAAATACTCCCTTTTTTTACTTCATCAAGAGTAACTTCTTTCTCACCATTTGCTGTTTTTAAAATTGCTTTTTCTGGCGTGATAGAAACTAAATCTTTAATTGCTTCTTTTGTTTTTTCTTTACTTCTTCCATCAATAAATCTACCAAGTTTTATAAAAAATAAAACGATACAAGCTGACTCATAATATAAATTTTCGACATATTCTATTTTACCTATCATAATCATAATTGTTCCAAACAAACTATATAGAAAACTTGATAGTACTCCAATAGCTACTAAAGTATCCATATTAGGTGATTTATGAATTAAATTCTTATAGCCATTTTTTAAAATATCAAAGCCATAAAACAAATAAGGAATAGATAAAATTAATAAACATATTGAGTAATTAATTGGATGGTTCATCATATTAAAAAAAGAAATGACTGGAAGTCCTATCATATGTGACATCGAAATGTATAAAACAATAACAGATAGAAAACTAAATATGATTAACATTAATTTATCATGATTTTGTTTTTTCTCTTCATGCTCATCATAAACACCCAAACTTTTAAATCCCGCATTTTTAACAAAAGTATTTAAATCTTCTATAGTTAAATAATCTTCATATTCTATAAGGGCCTGTTCTAAAACTAAATTTACACTAGCAGATATAATTCCTTTTTGCTTATTTAAGTATTTTTCTAATCCACTAGAACAGGCACTACAAGTCATACCAGAAATTTTTAAAACTTGTTTTTGCATTTCAATCACTTCCTTTAAAATAATCTTGATTATCAATGACTTTAATTGTATTTTTTATCATATTCATCCAACATGTATAAGTAATTGTCATCTCTTCTTTAGGAGTAAATTCGATAATATTATCTCCTTCTTTTAATTCTTGTTTTATGTTAAATTCACTTATAATAATCTCATTATTACATCCTGTTAGATTTTTTTTATCAACATGAATTATCATTTTTACAGGAATATTTTTTTGTAAAATAATATCTTGATAATTGTCGTAAGATAAATCAAATTCAATAACTTGAATGCCATTTAGGATTTTTGATGCTGTAAATGATCCATAATCATTGAAACTCTTAAAAATATCAATGTCAAATGTTAATAATGCCCTATTAAACATTACTAGGGACAAAAGCAATATAAGAACTGATGCAATTTTGTTAATAACAATCTTACCTTTACCTTTTACTAAATTTAGAAGAATCCCTGTACATAACATTAGAGGAACTGTCCCTATTCCAAATAAAAACATTGATAATGCCCCATTTATAAAACTACCAGTTGATAAGGCATATACTTGCATTGCTTGTAATGGACCACATGGCATCAAACCATTTAAAAGACCTATTACAAACGCACTATGAGAACCTTTTTTAAAATTACAAAACTTTATTCTTTTTAACTTAATGATTCCCAACATATTAAGAGCCATTAAAAACATTAAAACCGATGCAATTAAAATAATAAATCCTGATATGGTATTATTAATACTAAATACGCTGCCAATAAATCCTACAATACCTCCTATAATGGTATATGATAAAACTCTGCCAATATTATAAAGAATAGGATTTTTTAAATTTCTTTTCCTTCCATTATTAATAACGGCTATTAGATTGATTGCTCCACACATACTAATGCAATGAATACTTGTTAAAAGGCCAGTTATAAAAAGCATCCCATAAGTTATGTTACTATCTATTGTTGGAATGGCATTAAAAATATTAAAGCCAAATAATTTATTGATACCCCAAATTGTAATGAGAATTATAATAGTAATGATAATAAATTCTTTTAACTTTATATTACTTTTTAGTTTTCTTATATCTTCACTTATATATTCTTCTTTTGTAATATAATCTTTATCTAAAATAGCATTTATTAACTTATTTTTATCTAGTTTTCCTTTATATTTAAGGCAGGCAATATTCCCATCAAATTCTACCTCTAAAATATTTTTTATTTCTAATAAAGTATTTCTTATAATCATTTCACAATGACTACAATGCATACCTTCAATTTTTATATATATTTGTTTCATTTTAATTTTCCAAATAAAGCAAAAATATCATCTACTATGTCTAAATTTCCTTCACTTATTTCCTCTACCATACAAGATTTCATATGACTCTTTAATATTTCATTGCCTAAACTCTTTAAAGCATTTGTAGTAGACGCCACTTGTAATAATACTTCATCACAATATCTATCATTATTAATCATTTGTTCTATTCCATTTACTTGTCCAGAAATAATTTTTAATCTTCTAATTAAATCCTTCTTTTCTTCTGGAGTTCTATGTTTTGATTTAGAACAGTTCTCACATTTCTTCTTCATTTATATCACCCATGCTATATTATAGGGTATAGGGGGTATCCCTGTCAACAATATAAAAGAAAAACAAATATAGATTTTGCTAATAATATTGTAATTTACTTTTTATATTTCATCTGATAATAGGAAATCAATAATATTTTTATGGATAATTCCATTTTGAGAATAACTTAATGTATCCATAGAGACAACATATTTTGGATAATTATCTTTAATATTATCAAATGCCCCAAACTCTCTATTAATAACATCTTCATCTACTAATAAATACGCTACTTGAACATATATTTTCTTTTCAAATTTAGTAGCTATAAAATCTATTTCTTTTTCACCAATATTTCCAACATTTACATTATATCCTCGAGAAATAAGTTCATTATATACAATATTTTCTAATTTAAATCCTACTTGTTCTTTTCGGCCTTCACTAATTATTTCTGTAAATCCTAAATCAGCAACATAATATTTATATTTACCTGTTAAAAGTCGTTTACCTCTTATATCATATCTTTCAGCTTTTCTAACTATTAATGATTCAGTAATATATTCTAGATAATTATATATTGTTTCTAAAGATACTTTTCTATTCTCACTTTCAAAATATTTTACAAGTGAACCAGCAGAAAATGTTTGAGCTGGAGTTGTTATAATATATGTGATTATTCTATTAAATAAATCAATATCTTTTATTTTATATCTTTCGATTATATCCTTTATAACTATTGAATTGTAGACATCTTTTAAATAATTTTTAATTTCTATTTCATTATTTTGACTAAATCTTTGAGGCATTCCACCCCATTTAATATAATTATCAAATAATTCTGCTAATTCATATTTATTTTTATTTTCACTATTAGTTAATTCACATACTTCTTTAAAAGTAAATGGATATATATTAAAACTTACATATCGACCAGCAATAAGAGTTGCTAGTTCACCTGATAATAATTTGCTATTAGACCCAGTAATAAATATTGATACTTTGTCTTTATATTTAGCTTTAAAAGAATTTATAACTTTTTCCCAACTTTGAACATTTTGAATTTCATCAAAAAATAAATAATATTTTTGATTTTTTTTAATTTGATTAGAAATATAACTATTTAAACTATCTGGACTTGCATATTTCATATTTTCAATAATTTCAAAATTTAGATATATTATTTGCTTATCTCTTATACCCTGTTCTTTTAATTCTTCCATAATTTGAAGAAGCAATATTGACTTACCACTTCTTCGCATTCCAGTTATAACTTTTATTATATCTTGATTATAAAATCCACGAATGTCTTTTAGATATTTTTCTCTTTTTAACATTTGAAATCACTCTTTTCAAAAAACATTATATTATGTTTTTTTTAAAAAGTCAATTTTTTACGATATAGAGTAAAAAAATGGCTTTTTTGATATTTTTTTACGATTACTTTATAAATAAACTTTTTATTAAATTATAAAAGCAAAAATTATAGTAAGCATTTTATTACTAAAAATTTTTTTGCTTAATATTCTCATTACTATAAAAAAGCTAAACGAAAAAGATTTATAATAAAAATTAAGAGGCCTAAATCTTTTTAAATGCAATATGATTATATAAACGTTATAATAATGTTGGTTATAATTTTATTTTAAATATGAAAGGACATGATAAAAATGGAGCAAAGCAAATTAGAAACAATCTCAAATTTATTTGAGGGAAAGGAAATAAGAAGTATTTGGGATAGTGAAAAAGAAGATTATTATTTTAGTGTTGTTGATGTAATTGGAGCATTGACTGACAATGACTATGAAAAATCTAGAAACTATTGGAAATGGTTAAAGTACAAACTAAATGAAGAAGGTAGTCAGTTGGTTAGTAACACTAACCAACTCAAAATGGAATCTAAAAAAGATGGTAAATTTTATAAAACTGATACTTTAGATACTCAAAATATTTTAAGACTTATCGAATCTATTCCATCCCCTAAAGCAGAACCTTTTAAAGTTTGGCTAGCTAACTTAGGAAGTGAAAGAATTGATGAAGTTTTTAATCCAGAAATTGCTATTAATAGAGCAGTTAGTTACTATAGAAATTTAGGGTATAGTGATGATTGGATTAAAAAAAGATTAATAGGAATTGTAGATAGACTAAAACTAACCGATATATGGAAAGATGGAGGTATTAAAGAACCTATTCACTATGCGCGACTTACTAATGAAATATATAAAGGTTGGTCAGGAATGAAAGCATCAGAATATAAAGATTTTAAAGGTCTTAGAAAAGAATCCTTAAGAGATAATATGACTGATATCGAAATACTTCTTACCGATTTAGGTGAAATTGCTACTCGTGATATAGCAACATCTGAACACCCTCAAGGATTTAAAGAAAATTTGAAAGTAGCAAAACGAGGTGGAAAAGTTGCTAATGGGGCTAGAATTTTATATGAAAAAGAAACTAAAAAGTCAGCAATAACCAATAAAAATGCTCTTAACTATCAATATAAAGATGAAAATAATTTAATTGAAAATAATCAAAACAATTAAAAAAGGTAAAGTTTTTTACTACGCAGTGTAAAAAAAAAATTGACTTTTTGCTAATTTTTTACGATTAGTTGATTAAAAATTAAAGCATAAAGTAAAAATTCTAGTACACCCCCTTTACTAGAATTCTAATTTCATTAGACATAACTATAAAATATATTTTCTTACTTTTTGTAATATTTTTTCATGTGATATTCCATTTGTAATAATTGCCCCTTTTATATCACTATCATAACGTTGTTCTTCACCATATATATTTGTGACTTTACCACCTGCTTCTTTAACAATAATATAAGAAGCTGCTAAGTCACAATTACCATGACTAGTTCCAGGAAATATATCACATGAAAAATCTCCAGTTGCAATAGCCATACAACTTCTTGCTACACTTCCAATAGATGAAATTTTTGAAGAAGACTTTAACTCTTTTATCAATGAAACTTCATCTATTATATTATTATTAAATATTTCAATATTAGCTCGATATCCTAAATCACCTAAATCTTTATCATTTACGTGAATTTTAACATTATTACAATAAGCGCCTTCCCCTTTTATGGCCGAGTACATTTTATCTTCATTAGCATTATATATCACACCAACAATAGGTTCACCATTATGAACTAAAGCTAGCGAAAAGACAAAGACAGGAATATGATTAACATACATACCGGTTCCATCTAAAGGATCACATACCCATACATATTCTGAATCTTTTTTTAAACTTTCTTCTTCACCAATAACTGAATGATTCTGATATTTTTCTTTTACTTTTTCGATTAGATAACTGTTTATTTTTTTATCGACAAGGGTCACAACTGTTTTATCTTCTTTATAATTTAAATCAATATTGTCATTGTAAAATTCCAACATTATTTTTCCAGCATATAAAGCAATTTCTTTAGCAAATTCTAAATAATCATTAAGCATAATACTACTCCTATAAATTACTATATTCTTCATCTGTTACTGGTTCTAACCAGACATTTTCAGTTTCTTCACCAGGAATTTCGACTGCTATATGACTAAACCAAGAATCAGGTCTTGCTCCATGCCAATGTTTGACATTTGCTGGTATTACGACAATATCTCCTGGAGATAGCTTTTGCACTTCTTTACCTTCTTCTTGATAGTATCCATATCCTGCTGTGCAAATTAAAACTTGTCCACCACCAGATTTTGCTTTATGAATATGCCAATTATTGCGACAAGATGGTTCAAAAGTTACATTCATAAAACCTATTCCATTATCTGTTTTAGCTAACATATTAATATAACTTTGGCCACTAAAAAGCTGGGCAAAAGCATCATTTGGATTTCCTAATCCAAAAACATTTAATTCTTCAAATTCTTCCCTACTCATAAACTATCCTTCTTTCTTTTAAAATATTAATTATTACCTACAATAAGTATATCACAAAATTATATATTTCTAAAACATTTCTTACTGGATAATCTAGCAAATTATAGAAATTAGAAGTTCTTATAATTTTTGTTCATTTATATTAGTTGTTTCAATAACATAATTAATTTCATTAAATTTAAATTATAGTCTTAATTTTAAAAAAATAGCATAAGCACTCTTGTTTTATAAAAAACTAATTTGATTATTTATCCAACTTTGTTGTTTAGCTAAAGTTATTTTATCTTCTTTTTCTAATTCGCCAATTAAAAAAGGTGAACTTGGATTATGCTTTTTCATATTTTCTTTTACTAATTCTTGATTCATATTAGCATAACAATACTTACAAAAATGCATACACGTATTATAAGCTCCTATATCATTTCCCATTAAGCAATTACATTCCATTCTTTTACTATTATTTTTAGGAGAATCTAACTTATTATTTATTGCTTTTGCAACAATTTCTTTACTCATGCATCCCGTTATATCTAAACCATAATCTTTTAAAAATGCTTGTTCGCAACAAGCATGAACTACTATATCATTTTGTTTTCCTATTTTAGAAAAAGCCTTAGCAATTGCTATTTGTTCTTCTTTTGTTGGTGGTCTTAAATTAGGAGCATTTCTTTTAACCTTTTCATACTTATCGATAAAACTAATAGTACAATCTTCTGTATAACCTTTTAGCTCACTTAATAGCTTAGCAAAACATTTAATATGCATATTTACATCAAATTTTTCATTAATAAATATTGGGTCATATCTAATGGCAACAGCTTTTTTACCTAAATGTTCTGATAATATTTTAAAATCATTTATTACTTGTTTTTTATCTGGAACATTTGGTTCAATATCTTTACCATAAGGAGTAATTGTCACAAACCAAAACTGTTTATAATTATCTAATTCTTTTAAATAAGGAATTAGTGGATGAGGATTTTTAGTACAAAAAGCTAAACAATCAACTACATTTGAATCTAGACTATACTTTGTTACTTGATGTCTATAATAAGGATTTCTAACATATACATATCCCTCTTTTATTCTATTTAATAACCATTTAGAATAAAAAGCTGGTATATCCGTTCGCATTCCTGTATTTATTATCATTTTAAAATCCCCTACCTCTTAGTTTATAAATCTATTAAACTATTTTCAAAATCTTTAACATAATATTTTATATTTTTTGTTCCTTTGGAAATAAATGTATGTCCTTCTTCTTCAAGTAATCTTTTTTGTAATTCTATTGCTATTGTTTTTTCATCTTCAATAATTTGAATTTTAGGCATATCTTTATTATTTTTCATCAGTGCATTAAAATCTTTTTTACTTTCATTAGCCATATTATTTCGCCACTTTCTATATTATTTATCGTACTTTTTCAAATAATATTTGTTATCTTTTGTTTTAACTAATATCTTATCTTTTACTAATTGTTCAGTCACTTTTGAAAAAGCATTAGGATTAATTACTTTTATTTCTTCTAGCGTTTTGGCAGTTTCTTTTGATATTGCCCCATTTTGTTGTAATTTGTTAATAATCATTTTTCTTCATTAATAATACTGGTACTAACCCCATATTTTCCATCTCCATTCAAATTTAAAAAATCTTTTTTCTTTAAATATTATACTATAAAAAGCAAACTTTATATATTGTTTGCTCATACAAATAGTAATTCTTATCTTTTCTATATTTTTATTTTCTGAAGATGCTGACAAATTCATTTTCTTTTTATAGATATCATATAATCTAGTATATTTTCTATTTCAAGATTTCTATCAAAAACTTCTTCTTTAGTTTCAGGATTAATCATATAATACTCATCATATTCAATGATTGTTCCCATAACATTTGTTTCAACTTTTCTTATTTTAACGTTTTCTCTATTATTCATGATATCCCTACTCGTAATGGCAATTTGAGTAGTTGTTCAAAAGTTTCCGAACAACTTAAATCATTTTTATTTACTATCATATTTTATTCGCTTCTAAGAGCTTCAACAGGATCTTTTTTAGATGCTGCTCTTGCTGGTATTAAGCCACCAATCAAAGTTAATAAAATTGATAATCCAACTAATATTAAAGCATTGTCGAATGGTAAAGCCGCTGCTAGAGGGATATTACCGGTAAAGTGATGTAATACACTATTGATTATTGGTATTAATGAATAAGAAATGCCGATTCCAAATAAGCCTGATAATAAACCAATAATAAAGGTTTCAGCATTAAATATTGAAGAAATATTACCTTTAGAAGCACCAATTGCTCTTAAAATACCAATTTCCTTAGTTCGTTCATAAACAGATATATAAGTTATGACGCCAATCATTATACTAGATACTACAAGAGAAATTGATACAAAGGCTATTAATACATAACTTACCGCATTAACAATCGTTTTAACAGAAGACATTAAAATTCCAGTTGTATCTGAATAATTTATTTCTTTTTCTTTATCAACTTTTTTATTATAATCATCTATAAATGATAGAAAATGATCCTTACCTTCAAAGCTATTAAAATATACGGAAATATATGTTGGTTCTTCCTTATCTTGATAGCCTAAAGAAATTAAATTAGTTTTTTGAGTAGATTCTGTTGGATTCATCATAGCACTTACTACTCTAGCAAGTTCATCTTCACTAAAGTTAAGCGTGAAAGCTGAAGTTATTTGATCTTGATCAACATTAAATGATGAAGCAAAACTACTCGTTATATTACTAGTTAATTCCCCTACTTTAGTTAAAACTTCTTTTTTAACTTTAGCTTCAGTCATAGCTCTTGCCATCGTTTCATTTGTTCCTATTATAGCAGCATTATTCATATATTCAGAAATAATTTTATCTTTTAATTCTTTGATCATGGCTTCTATTTGAGCTTCACTAGCTAATAATGAATTTAAATCTTCTTTATCAGTTGGAACCCCAGGAAAAGGTACTTCACTTTTATTGTTTGACTCTTCTTTATCAGAAGGAGTTAGTACTTCACTTTCATTACTTGAATCTTCTTTATCAGACGGAATTTGTACTTCGCTATCTGGTTTAGAATCTTCCGTAGGAGGAACTAAAGGGTTAGTCATTTGACTATAAAGTGGTATATACATTTTTAATAAACCATTTAATAAACTACTATATGTTGCTTTTAAAGTATCTTTAGGAATTACATAATCTTTCTCCATATTTGCTAAAGCATTTAAAACATTAGAAGACCCTAAATAATCAGCCACCAACTTATCAACATTCTCTACGGTAGTGTCTTTATCTACTTTATTAAGTATTTCAGTTGCAAACGTTTTTAAATTATTACTAAATAAATTCTTAGCTGGAGTAGTGTCAGTCGTTATCGAATTATTTATTTCTTCCATATAATTTTTAGTTTGTTGTTCAAGGGCTTGTTGATCGATATTAATATTAAATGCACTCTGTAATTTTTCACTATCAACTTTAACTAAATCAGCAAATTCAAAATCAAAATCATTTTTTTTACTATCAAATCTATTTCCCGAAAAAACATCAATTTCATTATTATCTAACTGTCTTTTTACAACATCAGTTTCACTAGCATGATTAATAATATAATCTATTAAATCAGAAGTATACGCAACACCAGGACTTAAAGACATTGAAGATACTCCTTCTTTTGGACTTACTATACCTACTATTTTTAATTTGGTAGCATTATCATATAAATTTTTCATATAATTTTCATCAGCTGTCATATCTTCATATACATCATACTTAGAATTATATTTATATGTTTCTGATGCCATTATTAATCTTAAATCAATATTCATTAAATCTTCATAAGTAAAAGTTAAAGGTTCATTATTAATATCAACTGTTTCACCACTCATTATGGCTGTAACCATTTTAGTAAGTTCTTCAGTATCCCTTAAACCTAGAGTATAAACAAGCAAATCAGAAATAGCATTAGGTTCAGATAAAACAATCATCATTTCATCATATTTTTCGGGCCATCTTCCCGCTAAGACATCATAATCATTTACAATATCATCACGATTATCAACCATTTGAGAATAAATAGAGGTCATAGAAGAATAAGAACTCATTATACTACTACTTCCCATTATTGAACTAAATAAATTACTTGGATTAAGTTTCGCTAATTTATTCGTGGCATCTATAGTATAAATATTAGGACTAACACTATAAGAATATTGAATATTTGAGACATCTTCTTCAATCTCACTAGCATTGTTTTCTAAATATTGTTTAAAACTTTTTAAATCATTGGTACTAACACTTGAAAGCATTGAAGTAATAGTTTGTTGTTCTTTTACTTCGTTAGAATTACCTTTATCATTACCAGCACTTCTAAGTGATAATAAAGCACTGGTTATATCAGCTGACTCTTGTTGAATTGTTAAAGGGTATGATGTTAAAGTGTCTTCTTGAATTGAATCTACATAATTTTGAAAACCGGTTGAAACAGCAAGGATTAAAGCAATTCCAATAATGCCAATTGAACCTGCTACAGAGACCAAAATTGTTCTGGCTTTTTTAGTCATTAAATTATTAAAAGATAATGATAACGCGGTTAAAAAAGACATTTTAGTTTTTTTAGATTTATTACTGGCAACACTGTCTTGCTCTTTAGTATTTATTTTGCCATCATATGGATCGGAATCGGAAACAATTTTTCCATCTTTAATATTAATTATTCGGCTTGAATATTTTTCGGCAAGTTCAGGATTATGAGTAACCATTATAACTAATTTATCTTTAGATATTTTCTTTAATAAATCCATTATTTGAACAGATGTATCTGAATCTAAAGCCCCAGTTGGTTCATCGGCTAAAATTATTTCAGGATCATTAATTAATGCTCTAGCAATTGCTACTCTTTGCATTTGTCCACCTGATAATTGATTAGGTCTTTTATTAATATGTTGCTCTAAACCAACTTCTTTTAAAACCTTTTTAGCTTTTTCTTTTCTCTCTTTTTTAGATATTCCTGATAAAGTTAAAGCAAGTTCAACATTTTTTAAAACGGTTTGATGACTAATTAAATTATAACTTTGAAAGATAAAACCTACACGATGATTACGATAAGAATCCCAATCTCTATCTTTAAATTTTTTAGTACTTATCTCATTTACAATTATATCTCCAGAAGTATATTCATCTAATCCCCCAATAATATTTAAAAAAGTAGTTTTTCCAGAACCAGATGGACCCAATATAGAAGCAAATTCATGACGTCTAAAATTTACACTAACATTATCTAGTGCTTTTTGCGAAAATCCTTCGGTATTATATATTTTACTAATTTTCTTTATTTCAATCACAGCTATCACCTTGATTCCTTATTTATAAACTATTTCTTTAATTTCCATTGAATAGCATATATTACAATTTTATTATTAAATTACTAAAAAGTGAATATCTTTTTGTAATATTTTTTTTTAAATGGTGATATTTTGTTACTACTCAGCCATAAATAACAGAAGAAGAATGTTTTCTGTTATTTTTTTACATAATAAAGCTAGGCAA
>CANQIN010000012.1 GCA_947623995.1 uncultured Bacilli bacterium
TAAAACTTTATTTAACTAAAAAGAGAGCCGTTCTTTATAAAGCTCTCGTTTTAGCATGACTTAGTCTGAATAGTTACTTTAATTTTTCTAAAAATAATTATTAAAAAAAAACTAGATTTCTCTAGTTTTCAAAGATTAAGCTAATTCTACTTCAGCGCCAGCTTCTTCTAATTGAGCTTTTAATTGATTAGCTTCTTCAGCAGGAACGTTTTCTTTAACATTTCCACCATTATCAGCTAATGCTTTAGCTTCAACTAATCCTAATCCAGTAATTTCTTTTAATAATTTAATTACTTGAATCTTATTTCCACCAGCACTCTTTAATACTACAGTTTTGTTAACATCTTCTGTAGCTTCTGCACCAGCAGCAGGAGCAGCAGCAACTGCTACAGCACTAGGATCAACTCCAAATTCTTCTTTCATTGCATCAACTAATTCTTTTACTTCAAGAATAGTCATTTCTTTTAATGAAGCGATAAAATCTTCAGTTTTAATTTTAGCCATTTTTAATCATCCTTTCCTTATTCTTCTTTACCTTCTGCATAAAGATTTAATGCAATAGATAAATTTCTTACATGCTCCATCATACCAGCAGCAAGCATAGTAAGTAAGCCTTCTCTTGATGGTATAGAAGCATATTCTTTAATAGTATTTAAATCTGCTACAGAACCACTTATAATTCCAACTCTAAGTTGTAATTTTTCATGATCTTTAGCAAATTCAGATATAACTTTAATAGGTTCTAATAGATTTTTACCAAAAAGAATTGCATTTGGTCCTTCTAAGAAACCTTCAAAGTCAATCTTTAAATCATCCAAAGCTCTTTTAAGTAAAGTATTTTTATATACTTTAACTATTGCATCATTTTCTCTTAATTTTTTTCTTAATTCACTAATTTCCGCAACAGTTAAGCCTTGGTATTGAAATAAAATTACTGATTCACTATCTTGAATATTTTTTGTAATTTCATTTACAATTTCTTTCTTGGCTTCAATATTTTTTTGGCTAGCCATCTTTATCCTCCTTTGCTTAATCTAAAAAAGTCAATCCGTGCGAGGACTGACAAAAGCATTAATTTTTTATCATTTTCCTCGGCAAGATTTTTAAGGTATACCCCTTGCTGTCTTCGGTTTTTAACTTTTCTAGTTGCTATTATATATAATATTTTATTATTTGTCAAAAGAATTTTGATCAACTTTTATTCCAGGACCCATTGTAGTAGATATAGAAATAGAAGTAATAAATTTTCCTTTAACACTAGCAGGTTTTAATTTACTAATTGTACTTACAACATATTCTAAATTTTGAACGAGTTTTTCAGCATCAAATGAAGCTTTACCAATCATTCCATGAATATTACCATAAGCATCAGTTCTAAATTCAACCATACCTTTATTGATGTCTTCAATAGCTTTTACGGGATTAGGTGTTACAGTATTGGTTTTAGGATTAGGCATTAAACCTTTAGGTCCTAAAAGTTTACCAATTTTACCTAATTCTGGCATCATATCTGGTGTTGCAACAATAACATCAAAATCAAACCAATTTTCTTTTTGAATTTTTTCAATCATGTCTTTGTCACCAACATAATCTGCACCAGCTTTTTTAGATTCTTCAGCAGCTGCACCTTTAGCAATAACTAATATACGTTTAGTTTTTCCTGTACCATTAGGAAGTACAAAAGAACCACGTAATTGTTGATCAGCTTTTTTAGGATCAACATTTAATTTAATTGCAAAATCTACTGCTCCATCAAATTTGGTAATGTTAGTCTTTTTAACTAAATCAATTGCTTCTGTAACGCTGTAAAACTTATTTTTATCAACAAGTTTACTAGCTTCCACATACTTACGACCAAACTTTTTCATAACTTTCCTCCTAACTGTGGTTTATTAGCGGACTATTCAAAAATAATTATTCTTCAGAATCTTTTTCTTCACCAATTACTTCAACTTCAGCACTAGTTTCTTCTTTAGATTCTGCTTCCATCTTTTCTAATTCTTCAGCTCTTTTTTCTCTTTCAGCTTCTTCTTTTTGAGCTTCAGCTGCTTGTTCTGCTAATTCAGCATCATTAACACCTTTAATAGCAATACCCATATTACGAGCAGTACCTTCAATAATGTTCATAGCTCCTTCAATATCATTAGCATTTAAATCTGGAAGCTTAATTTCTGCAACAGATTTTAAATCTTCTTTACTAATTGTCGCAACTATTTCATTTGCTCCTTTTTTACTTCCTTTATTAATTTTAGCAACTTTCTTTAATAGGAAAGGTGCAGGTGGAGTTTTAAGAACAAAATCAAATGAACGATCATCATAAATAGATATTTCACATGGAATTACATCGCCCATTTTATCTTTAGTTGCATCATTAAACTTTTGACAGAAATCTTGAATATTAATACCAGCAGGTCCTAATACTGTACCAACAGGTGGTGCAGGATTTGCTTTTCCAGCTGGAATTTGTAATTTAATTTTCTTAACGACTTCTTTAGCCACGAAATCTCACTCCTTTCATTTAGATATGATAAAACGTGTAGTGGTTTGGGCAAGTCCGCAAAAAGTTCCCCTCCACTTTCTTTACATTAATATATATGTAAAGACATTTAGAATATTAGCATAAAAAACATCAAAATACAAGCATTTTCTTAAGGTTATAAGGTCAAACTATTGCAAGCTTTCTATTTCTTTTAAAGATAATCCAGATATTTTAATAATAGTTGAAATATCAATTTTTTCTTTTAACATTTTTTTTACCATTTCATTCTTGCCTTCAATCCTGCCTTCACTTCTTTCGGTATTCATTTGAAACTTAATATCTTTTTCCCTGCTTAAAAAACTTACAAACCCTTTATTCTGATTTAACTTTTTTAACTTTTCTTTTAACTTTTTCACGAATTCATCTTCCTCCTCTATTTCTAATTCTTCTTCCATATCTAATTTACTTAAATAGTAAAACAATTTTCTTTTTTTTCTTTAATAACAATTAAAGAAAGCTTTTATTGTAAGCCTTCAATTTCTTTTAAAGATAAACCTGTTACTTTTGATATCGAGTTAATATCAAATTTCATTTGTAACATATTCTTAGCAATCTCAATCTTACCTTCAATCTTGCCTTCAATCTTGCCTTCACTTCTTTCAGAATTCATTTGAAACTCAATATCTTCTTCTCTACTTAAAAAACTTACAAACTCTTTATTCTGATTTAACTTCTTTAACTTTTCTTTTAATTTTTTCACGAATTCATCTTCCTCCTCTACTTCTAATTCTTCTTCTTCCATATCTAATTTACTTAAATAGTAAAACAATTTCCTTTTTCTTTCATCTATCACATTATACCACTCTTTTTTGATTCTGTCCATGTTAAACTTGACAAAATAAATATTATCAACATATTTAACATGATCATCTGTTTCTATAGTATATACTAAGACATTATCTAAATTTTTGCTATTTGGTAATTTATAGGTATAATCAATATTAATAAAGATTTTTTTAATGTCATAATTCTTTCCTATTTCTGTATCTTTACCAAATGATGTACTAAAAAAATTTAGATTTCTTAAATGTAACCATTTTTTATAATTGCTATTTAATTCAATATGCAAAAGTTTGCCATCAATATGAACAATAAAGTCACAAGTTTTAGCTCTTTCAATAATATTTCTTTTTAAGAGTTCGGGATTTTCAAACTTTATATCTTTTACTTTAGTATTAAAAGTTAAATTAAGTAAAGTTTCTAACAGAAAAGTATCTGCTGGGTCAGCAAATATTGCTTTAAACACCTTATCATTCTTGGCGTTATAAAACTTATCAACATTCTCCAAAGGTTATCTCACCTCCATTCTAAGAAAGATTACCGGTTTTATCTTTCTACTAATATATTACTTATAAGGGTAGCGATTTCCTTTTTTTTGAAACATTTTATACATTTAAAAAACTAGATTTCTCTAGTTTACTGTAAGACAAATGGATTTTCTAAGCTTCCATATTCTTGATTAGGTTGAGGATTTGGGAGTATTTTAATCGATAACTTTAAATATAATGATGGAAAAATTTTACCAGTTAAAAATATTCCACTAACACCAATATGTCCATCTGGATGTAAATAAAGGCTTACATATGACGAATAGTTAACTGACGTTAAAGTCCATGTTTCAGCAGTAGATGTTAACCAATCGCTAAATTTACAAGCATAACTGTTATAATTGGATAAATAATTTGTTAAACATGTATTTCTTACGCTTCCACCTACGGCATATCCATAATCTGATGGATATATTAAGCCTATTCCATTAAACTTATTACCCACATCAGTTTTATTACTCCATTCTGTTTCACTTTTTATATCACTGTAAACATCTATTCCACGCTCTTTTTCATATATTTCTTTTGCAGTAACCTGGGCATTACTACTACTACCAATATTCCATATTACTTCTTTATCGATCATATTTTTGGTTGTTTCATCTAATCCTTTTGGCAAGTTACTATTTCCACTAAAATCACATGTGTTTTGAACTGCTGTACTACCATTATTGCCTGTATAACATTCTCCTATATCACTTTCATAATAGATACCATTTAACATATCTTTTAGTTTTGAAGTATTCCATTCATTTATATAATCTACATCTTTATCCCAAGCATAATTTCCAAAATCTTTTTGACCTTCAACTCCATCTTGTCTTACTATTTTTACTCTTTGTTCAATGCCATTTTCAGTTTTGACATTTACTACACCAATTATCCTCCATATTTCATTATTAAATTTTACATAATTATTGGGTTTTAATCCTGCATATCGATATTCTGTCTTATTCCATTCTTGGCCTAGTTCTTCTAAAGCTTCATGAGGTACGACATATAATCCATCGCCACTTTCTACTGTTGCAATATTTTTTATATAATCTATTGCTGGCATTCCTGGATTTACTTCTTCACTATTTACAACTGCATCTCCATTTATTTTTAATGAGATATTTTTTTCATCATCATTGGCATCTACTAATTCTTCATCTACATATACTTGAACACTATAATTAATAACACTCCCTGCTTCGATCTTTTCATTTGTTACTAATGATGTTGTTGTTCCTTCTTTGGGATAATCTGATACTACTTCTCCTTCTTTTTTTAAAATAACTTTTAATTTACTTAAAGCTATAGGATTTTCTACAGACTCACTATTTAAATTAATATTATAATTTCCTGGTAATGTTCCTGTATTCGTTATACTTACTTTATATTCACATTCACTATGACTTAATGCTTCTTCATTACTCATCGGAATAAAACAATCACTATTAGTTGCATTAGTTATTTGTGAACCACTTGCATATGTAAACTCTAATGTCCCTGCTTTTACTATTTGATTCTTTTCATTTCCTTTTACTTCAAAAAATAATGCATAACTTATTCCTAATACTATTATTACTAAACAAATTACTACATACGCTATAACTTTTGCTTCTGTTTTTATTACACTTCCTACTTTTTTATCTTTCATACTCTATCACCATATTTTATTCTTATACTAATATTATCATATTTTACTTAAAAAAACTATCATCTGTATATTTTATTTTCATTTATCCATAATAACTTTAGGTGAGAAAAAGCATGAAAAAACTTAAACTATTTTTTAAAATATCATTTTTCTGTTTTCTATCTTTTCTTGTTTTATATATTGGAATCTATGTCTATGCTTTTTTCTCTCCCAAATTAGAATTAACTAATCTAGGTAAGATTTTTATATATGACCAAAATGAAAATATGATATATCAAGGTTCTGGCTCAAATGACTGGATAAGTCTAAATGATATCTCTGATAATTTAAAAAATGCTGTTATTAGTGTTGAAGATAAAAACTTTTATAATCATCATGGCTTTGATTACTTAAGAATTATCAAAGCTTTTTATTCGTTAATTAAAAATAAATCTATTACGGAAGGGGCTTCAACAATTTCTCAACAATATATTAAAAATATGTATTTAACTTTTGACCAAACTTGGTCTAGAAAATTAGAAGAAGCTTTTTTAACAATTGAATTAGAAGTTCACTATTCTAAAGAAAGTATTTTAGAAGGTTATTTAAATACAATAAATTATGGTGAAGGAAATTATGGTATAGAAGATGCTAGTCGTTATTATTTTAATAAAAGTAGTAAAGATTTAACTTTAGAAGAAGCTATTATGTTAGCCGGCATTCCTAAAAATCCTAGTAATTTTAATCCAGTAAGTGATTATAACGAATGTATTAAGCGCGCTAAAATAGTGGCTAAAACAATGGTTAAAAATGGTTATATAACTGAAGATGAATATAATAATTTATATAAAAATCATATTAATATTTATGGTAAAAGACGTCAAAATAATAGTCAAATGATTATGTATTATCAAGATGCTGTTTTAAATGAATTAGAAAGTATTAAACAAGTTCCTAAATCTTTAATGGAATCAGGTGGTTTAAAAATTTATACTGCTTTTGATATGGATGCTGAACAAAAAATGGAAGAAAATATTTTAAATGAAATGGGAAGTCAAAATGATTTAGAAGTTGCTAGTATGATGATTAATCCTAAAACTGGTGGTATTATGGCTTTAACCGGAGGACTTAATTATGCCAAAAGTCAATATAATCGGGCAACTCAAGCTAAAAGACAAGTCGGTAGTACAATGAAACCTTTTCTTTATTATGGAGCTTTAGAAAATGGTTTAGTTTCTTCTTCTTTATTTAAAAGTGAACCTACAACTTTTAATTTTGCTGATAATAAAACTTACTCACCAAATAATTATAATCAAATATACGCTAATAAAGATATAACCATGGCGGCCGCGATAGCTTATTCAGATAATGTCTATGCTGTTAAAACTCATTTATTTTTAGGAATGGATACTTTAACTAAAACCGCTAAAAGAGCCGGTATTACAGAAGACTTACCAGAAAATCCAAGTCTTGCTTTAGGCACAACCGAATTAAGTATGTTAGATTTTGCAAGTGGTTATCAAACTTTAGCTAACAATGGTGATAATCTTGAATTATTTTTTATTAAAAGAGTTGAAGACTTAGAAGGTAATATTTTATATGAACGAAAACTAAAACATGATTATGTTTTAAATAGTAATGATGTTTATATCTTAAATGAAATGTTAACAAGTACTTCTAATTCGGCTTTTAATGATTATACTACCCCAACAGCATTATCTCTAGCAAGTCGAATGAGTAGAAAATATGCTTTAAAAACGGGAACTACTAATACCGATTCTTGGAGTGTTGGTTATACTCCTGATTTATTAATGCTTGTATGGATTGGTAATGATGAATCAAAAGAAATTGATTCTAAAGCTAGTGTTTATGGTAAAGAAATATGGTTAAATACTATGGAAGATTATTTAGAAAATAAAGAAGATACGTGGTTTACTAAACCAACTAATGTTATAGGTGTTGTTAAAGACGCTATTAATGGGGAAAATAATTTACAAAGCAAAAATAATACTTTATTTTATTTTGTTAAAGGTAGTGAACTTTCTATTCCTATAAATGAAGATGAAAAAAAAAGTAATTAATTTTACTTTTTAATATTGATTGTAATTTGATATAAATCTTCTAAATCTATTTCATCGATATTAATATTAAAGCCTTTACTCTCTAAACTGGTAACACTATTTCTAATTTCATTAATAGCCGTTTTCAAATCCATTCCTTTTTCTTCCTTTTGTTTTTCTTCAAAATTAGGTTCTAAATTACCTATTGAATCAATTGGATCTACTAATGTTTCTGTACTAACAGATTTAATTTCTTCAATATCATTATTTGAAAAATTACTTTCATCAAATAATAAAGGTGTTACTAAATTATCACTATTATCACTTATTTCAAAATCATCTAAAGTTTCAATTTCTTCACTTACTGGTTGATCTACTTTAAAAGTAGGTTCTTCATTTTCTGGTTCTAAATTCATACTCATATTAGCAGCTTCATCTTCTAAGAAATTAAAGAATTTATTAGGAGGTTTAATAGGTCCTTCATTATTTTTTAATTCTAATGTTTCTTCTACTGGTTCTTTCTTATCTATTTCATTCATTATACTAGCATCTTTTCCTGTTACATCATCTTTAATTTCCACAGAATCTCCTCCTTTTAATTTCTTTATTTCTAAATCTAATTGTCTTACAGTCATTCTTTTACTAATTATTTTTTTTAACCATTCATTTTGTTCTTCTTTAGGTAATGATAGTAAACTTCTAGCATGTCTTTCACTTATTTTTTCTTTTAATAAAGCATCTTGTACTTCATCAGTTAAGTTAAGTAGTCTTAGTTTATTAGCAATAGTACTTTGACTTACTCCCATTTTTTCAGCTAATTCTTTTTGGGTTAAATATCCTCTATCTAAAAGATTTTTATATGATTTAGCTTCTTCTATTGAAGTTAAATTTCTTCTTTGAATATTTTCTACTAAAGCAATTTCAGCACTTTGATTATCATCGATATTAGAAATAATAGCTGGTACGGTTTTTAATCCCGCCATAACACTTGCTTTATATCTTCTTTCACCAGCAATAATTTCATATTTATTTCCTAATCTTCTTAAAACTAAAGGTTGAATAACCCCATGTTGCTTAATAGAATCACTTAATTCTTTTAAACCTTCTTCATCAAATGCTAAACGTGGTTGAAACCGATTAGGAATTATATCTTCTATTGATATTTGTTTAATATTTTCTTCAGTGTTCACTTTATTCACCCACTTCTTTATTCTTATCTAATTCTATCAATTTTTTTTTATTTTAGCAACTATAAATCAGTTATAAAATCACTATATATTCCCTTAACTCCATCTTTAAAATATCTTTTGGTTTCAAAGATATCATTAACCGTATGAAGATATAAATCTAAATTATGTTTATTGACAATCTTAAGTAAATTGACATTATAAAAATCTTTACTTAAAACAATTCCTCTTAATTTATCTTCACCCCACTTACAAATTTCTTCAAAATGACTCAAATTATATTCCCAATCAACATACATTGTATATAAATAATTATTAAAATGATAAATAGATTCAACAATATTATACATATCTTGATAGTAAAGTTGAATGACAAATCTATCTAATTCTTTAACTAAATTTAATTTTTTAGCACTTTCTACAAGATATTTAAATTCTTTAATAATTAATTTTTTTTGAATATATTTAGAATCAGTTATAATCCAAATATCAGGATATATTTTTAATAATAGTAAAATATTTTCAATATTAAGAGTCGTATATTTATCTTTTATCTTTTGTTTTAAAAATTCTTTACTACTAGGAATATAATCATAGTCATTCCAATCATGAACTAATACTAATTTATCATCACTAGTTAATTCTAAATCAATTTCAAAAACTCTAAGACCATTTTTATAACCATTTAAAAAAGCCTCTTTACTATTAGTATACGTTATACCATCAATCCCAAACATAGCATGTCCAATTATCTTATTTGAAAAAAAATTATTTTCTTTAAAGACATATTCTTCTTTTTTAGGTTCTATTAAATTAATTATCACAATAATAAGAATTATTAAACAAATTTTTACTTTCATAAAGAAAATATATGACAAATTAAAAAAAACTAGAAATTCTAGTTATTTATTTTTGATTTTATAAACAAGATAAACACCCATAACAATAGCAGCACATGCAATAATGACTATTACAGCTTTATCATTAGATTCATCATCTACTGGTTTATTTTCTAATTCTTTTACTACATCATAAGGTTCATCACTATTTTGTAGTTCTTCTATTGCCAACTTAATATCTTCATCATCACTACTAGCATAGCCATCAAAAGTTTTTTCTCCAACAACTAAGTAAGGATATCCTGATGGTGTAAAATCAAATTCTTTACCTACTTTTTTATAAAAGTTCCAGTTATCTTTATTATCTTTTACTTCATAAACTACAACATTTACTTGATAATCATCAATAATTGAATCAATAAATTCTATTAATTGATTACAATAAGGACACCCATCACCTCTAAATAAATAAATATTAGGTAAAGCTTCATCATATTCTTTTTTACTTACACAATCTAATCCTTCAATTTCACAAGCATCTTGTAAAGTTTCACTAGATACAGAAGCATTAACAACACCAAATATTAAGAAAAAACTCACTATTGTAAATAATACTTTTTTCATAAACAAACTCCTTCCATAAAAATTATAACACATCTTTAAGCAAAATAGCTAATATTCCAAAATATTTCACAAAAATTTCATAATATATTATAATTATGATTAGAAGGTGACTATATGTACTCTTTTTATCATTTTACTAAAATAGAAAATTTACCTAGTATTTTAAAAAATGTTTTAATCCCCATTAACGGGGAAAACTAGAAAATTAGTTGGAGATGGCAGGACAGAATATGTGCTTCTAAAGAAATTTTAGGAACAGTTATTTTCAGTGCTCGTTTTTGGTATAAAATGATGTATATTTATCATGATAAACAAATTGCTAACAGTCATTTTAATAATACGGTATTTTTAAAATTTAATACTGATGAATTAAATGATGTTATTATTGATGATTGGGAATATTTCTTTAAAAAAACAATTCCATCAGATATTTTAAACATTTGGTATTTAACTAATCAAGATGGTTTAATACAAATAGATCGCTTTAAAATAATGATTTATATGTTAAAAACCATAAATCTTGGTATGGATAATATTTTATATAAAGCTTTAATACTTAAAATTTATGATGATTTAAAAGAAGATTTAGCAAATTTTAATGAAAAAACTTATCAATTAGAAGATCTCTTAATATTTTTCTAAAACAAGATGGCTTAAAAAGATAAAATATTATTTTTCTTCTAACAACCATTCTATTATATTTTTATGAATAATTCCATTTCTAGACTGATCAATCTTATCCATTGATATAACAAATTTAGGATAATTATCTTCAATATTATTATATGCATTAAATTTTCTATTAATAATATTATCATCTGCTAGTATATAACAAACTTGATAATATTCCTTTTTGCCATCTTTAAGCGCTATAAAATCAATTTCACCATTATCCAAAGAACCAATTTTGACATCATATCCTCTATATATTAATTCATTGTAAACTATATTTTCTAAATATGCTCCTATTTGTTCTTTTTTAGATATATTCATTATTCTACCCAAACCCAAATCAGTTAAATAGTACTTATATTTTCCATTTAAAATTCTTTTACCTCTTACATCGTATCTATCAACTTTATTAATTAATAAAGCTTTATTCATATATTCTAGATAATTATATAATGTATTTTTAGTAACACCTCTATTTTCAGCTTCAAAATATTTAGCTAAATTATCAGCAGAAAAAGTTTGAGCTGGTGTTGATAATATATATTCTAAGACTCTATTGAATAAATCAATATCTTTAATTTTAAACCTTTCTACAATGTCTTTAACAACAATAGAGTTGTATACATCAGTTAAATAAGTTCTTATTTGTTCCTCTTTATCAAATATAAATCTTTGAGGCATTCCACCCCAACGCATATAATCTTCAAAATCGGTTTCTAATTCATATTTATTCTTATTTTCATGCTCTTTTAATATACACACTTCTTTAAATGAAAATGGAAATATTTTAAAGCTTACATATCTACCAGCTATATGGGTAGCAAATTCACTAGATAATAAATCACTATTAGAACCAGTAATAAAAATTGATATATTTTCTTTATAATCTGATTTAAATGAATTAATTGCTAACTCCCATTTTTTAACATTTTGAATTTCGTCAAAAAATAAATAATACTTTTTATTATCTACTATTTTTTCTTTTATATATTTATATAAATCGTCATCATTTTTAATAAAAGAATATTCCTTTGATTCAAAATTAACATAAATTATATATTTATCCTTTACACCATTTTCTTTAATTTCATCAATTATTTGAGTTAAGATAACCGATTTACCTGAACGTCTAATCCCAGTAATTACTTTTATTAAATCAACATCATAAAACGGTCTAATTTTAGATAAATAATTATCTCTAATAATCATTAAAATCGTGCCTCCCAACTTTATTCATTATATATTATTTTTTGCTATTTGTCAATTTTGTATTCCATAAAATACTTTTTTGTCAAAAACAAGGATTTTGTATTCTTTATATTAACTTAGTATAAATTCTAAAATAAATGCAAAAATGTCATCAAAAGATGACAAGCGAAACACAATTTAATTATCATGGTTCAACTTATTTTCATTTACTTGTTTTTGTAATACTTCTAAATCTTTTAAACTTTTATTATCTTTTAAAGCAACCATTTGTCTTCTTGCCGAATCATTTAATTTAATAAGTCTTTCTCTTTGAGAAACCTTTTCTTCGATTAATTTTGCATTTGTATTTTGTAAATTATTTAGGATTACTAAATGTAATAAATCAGTATAATCTCTTATATTTCCGTCTTTAGCAAGTTTTGGATTACTTTCTCTTTATTCTTTTGCCGTCATTCCAAATAATGCTACATTTAATACATCAGCTTCTTCTGCATAAACAAACTGTTTTTGTTTTTCCGTTAAAGTTGGAACTATACATTTCTTAATTGCATCTGTATGAACTACATAGTTAACTTTTGATAAAAGTCTAGTAGCACTCCACTCAACTTTATATTGATATGATTCATTCTTTTTTAATCTTTCAAATTCAGTTATTAAATATAATTTAAATTCTGGTGATAACCAACTGGCAAATTCAAAAGCTATATCAGGATGAGCAAAAGTACCACTATTATATCTTCCTTATTTTGAAATTACACCAATAGCTTTTGTTGCTGTAATCCATTTTTTAGGTGTCATTATAAAAGAATAAGTTCCTGACTCATTTTTAAACCCATCGAATTCGACGGAATTAAAATTTGAATTATTTAAATATTCCCAAGTTCCTAAAAAAAGAATTGTATCCAGTTTTGAATTATATAGTCCGTTCTCTTTTTATCTTTATATCGCGCTAAATCGGTTAAAGAAATATAATTGACACTACCAACTCACATTATGCCAATTTTATTTTCCTACAATATAATTTCTGTTACTAAATCTTTCTTCATTTTTACCTCCTTAATATTTTTTCTCACCACATAATTATTATATTCCAAAAAGGCAAAAATTACAATAGACTACAGGTCTATATGATTTAATTGTATGTTAAGTGGAGCCTGTTTTTTTATAAAAATAAAAATGTTAACATATTTATTCGTTAACATTTCCTTTAATTTCACATTATGAAGTTTAAACTTATTTAAAAATTAATTTATTTTATCCATTCATCTTTTAATAATCCAGTTATACATTCATATTCAATTTTTCCTGAACCTCTTGATACAAATCTTTTCCTTCTTATTCCTTCATCTTTATAGCCAAATCTTAACTGCATTTTATGTGATTTTTCATTTTCCTTAAAATACCAGTTTTCTAATCTTCGTAATCCTAATACCTCAAATGCATATTTAATTCTGGCACCAAATGCTTCTGTTCCATAACCTTTCCCCCAATACTTTTCATTAATCCAAATACCTCCACCAGCAGTCCCATTATATATATATATCTATATTTGTTAATTGGGTTCCTCCAATCAATTTATTTTCGCTTTTTAACTCTATGGCAAAATTATACAAATTATTGTCAAGTGATTGATTAATAAATTTTAAGGCATCTTCTTTAGTATATGGATATGGGGCTCCTGCAAGCCATTTTGAAACATTAAGATTATTTAACACTTCAACTATATCATCAGCATCTTCTAATCTATATTGTCTTAATATTAATCTATCTGTTTCAATAATTACATTTTTATTCATCTTAACAACTCCTATTAATTTCTTTGTAATTTTTCAAATAGTAATATTTTTGATAATTTTCATCTTATTTATACATTTTATATATTTAGCTTTTACCATACATTTTTTTCTCCTACAAATTACTATTCATCTTACTTTCCACAACAGTTCTTATACTTCTTTCCACTTCCACAAGCTCAGTACAATCTCATATTATCCTTATTTATGGTATTTATAGTATTATTGTTATTTCTTGAAAATATGGTCAATGGAACATCAATATACATAGTATTATGAGTATTATCCATATTATTAGTATTTCCTAAATGAGGAAAAAATGAGGAACATTTCAACATTCGTTTACTTGTTTATTATACTATACATTTTATATTTTTACCATTGGCAAAAATATAATTGCTACTACAATGCTTATTATTTTTATACTATAAAATATTTATCTTATTGTTATAATATTTAAATCTAAAAGCATTATTGAAATTAATGACAATAAATTATAATATTTTTTGCTGCGCAAAAATAATTCTTGTTTACTAAAAACTTTTAAAGATGTTTTTGAAAAATCATCTAAATCATATTCTGTAATTCCACATTCTAATAAACTTTTGTTCATCATAACTGTAGCATTCAATAGTGTATATCTATTTATTTTATTTATATTATAATCGTTATCTTTAACATACTTTTTTAAATCTTTTTCTTTTAAACTTGTTGTCTGTTTATCAAAATTAGAAATAGTAAAAGCTTCTATACATGGATAACTTAGCAATAATAATCCATTCATTTCCCCATTTTTATTCTCAATTGAATTTCCTAATCGACTTAATAAGTCTTCTGTTACATCTGATGGATTAGATTCATTATCTCTATCCCAAATAAAATATATATTAATATTTTTTACATCTATTCCATATTCTAAATATAATTGTTTATAAATTTCATTAAGATAATTTTCATCTTTTTTTATAGAAGATAAATTAGAATTTTTTGAATTTATTACTATCACATGAGAGTTTTCGTTCCCTTTCATTACAAATTCATCATAGTTTTTAAAATTTTGTTGATTTCTGCTTTTTTCAATATAATTGTAATGAAGAATTTTTCTAAAAATTTGTTTTAATAAATCAAATTCATATGAAGCACCTTCTACAACAATTAATACTGAACCAATATTTCTTTTAAAATTAATCTTTAAAGATTTTGTTGTATCTAGGCATTCCATTAAACACTCCATTTAAATACATTTTTTCTGTATTTTGGGATTCTCTTGGCATTTCTTCAGAAAATCTTTTTAAAACTGAACCTTTTTTTGAATCAAAAGAAACTGAATATATTTGATCTGGTCTAATCAATGTATTATTTAAAATATTCGTAGAATGTGAAGTAAAAAATAGTTGTGAATTTTTTGAATAATGAAAAAAATATTTTATTATGCATTCTTCTAATTCATTATGAAAACCACTACTAAACTCATCAATAATTATCATACATTCATTATTAATAGCATGTAAAAATGATGGTAGTAATTCCATAAAAGTTATATTACCTGTTGATTCAAACATTTCTGGAATATAAATATCTGTTCCTTTTTTATTAAATGAAATAAACTTTTTATTGTCATTTGACTTAACAAAAAATTTTTTATTTGGATTAGAGGTTTCTGTACTATATTCTATTTTTTGCTTATAATCAATTTTTTCTAAAAATTTATTTATTGCTTCAACTGTGTTATTATTTAAATATTCGTGAACCAATAAGTTTGTTCCTGAATAATTAAAAACTGCTCTATAATAGCAATTAATATATACAGATTTTTTCATATACTCAAACCATTTATTTAAAATTTCGTTTCCATAAAAATTAGTATCAAAATAAATTCTGCGTAAAAATAATAGTTTATTTGAAATATCATTAAATGTTTTTTCATCATTTAAATTAAACTTTGCAGTATTACCTAATCTTTCTAAAATTATTTGCTTATCAAATATCAATTTTTCAGAAACAATTTCGTTTAAATTCAATTCAATTAAATAAATTATTTCTTTTTCTTCCTCTATAAATGTATACTCAAGCTTGTAAGTTGGTTTATTGGTGTAAAAACTTTTATTGGGCATTAAATCTACTTCACTATTTCCAAATAATAAATCAAGCAATAAAGTTATACTTTTCAGTATTTTTGTTTTACCAGAAGCATTTTCACCAACAAATAGGCAGCCTTTAAGTATTTTATTACTTCCAACATTTTCAGTTTCTAAAAACTTGTAGTTAGTAGCAGAAAAATCTATTTCTGTAGGTTTAATAAATGTTGTATAATTATCCAATTTTATTTTTTTTAACATAATCTCACCTTTCTAATAATATTATACGCAAAATGCAAAAAAAATACAACAATTTATAAAATTAATGTAATTTTTTTACACTATTATAGCCTTTAATATACTTTTGTCAATATTTTTTACAATAATTATTTATATTTAATTATTTCATTTATAGTGGTAGATTTAACTATCTGATCAAATTTTTCATTTGCAATTTTCATTTTTTCCTCTGAGTTCGATATATAATAATTTTCTGTTGTTTCTACTTTGCTATGCCCTAATATATCAGCAACATCTCTAATTTCGACGCCACTTCGTAAAGTTTTAGTGGCAAAACTTCCTCTTAAATCATAAAATTTACAATTTTTTATACCTAATTCGCCATGAACAACTTTATATGGATATCTTGTAATATCCGTACCATTATAAGTACCATTATCTTTAGTAAATACTAAATCAAAAGTTTTTAATAATTTACTTTTTCTAATAATCTCAACAATCCTATATTCAGTAATTTTACCATATTTATTTTTTACTTCTTCTAAATGATAATAATGATAATTTTTTCCAAACTCTTTTTTTAATTTATCTTGTCTATTTTTAAAATTCTTTAACGCCATATAAAGTGTATCAGATATATAAATATCTCTAATCCCATTTACTGTTTTAGTCGAGCCTAAAAACCATCTTCCTTTATTATCTTTTATCTTGCTATATACATTGTGTCTTACCTTAATAATTCTTTTTTCAAAATCAATATCATCCCTAGTTAATGCACAAATCTCACTAGGTCTCATTCTAGTGTAACAAGCTGTTATAAACAAACATGTAAAAGTAGATTTATTTTTAAAGCGATTCAAAATTAGATCTATTTCTTCTTGTGTGTATACATGTTTCATTAATTTTTTTTTACATTATTTAATGGTGGTAATTGTATCGTAAGAGAAGGATTATATCTAATAAATCAAAAAATATCTGTTGCCACCCTAAAAGAACATTTTATAGTTTTTACAAAATTTCTAAAATAACCATAAGAATAATTATATTTTTTACATACCTCAATCAAATACATATTTAATTGATGACTTGTGATTTCATTTAATCTAAAATGCCCTAATCCTGGCTTTAAATATTTATTGACTATAACAGCGTATTCTTCAACAGTTCGATGAGCTAAAAATTCTTTACAATAATTTTCTATCCAATAATCCAAATAATCACCATATGACATGTATGCTTGTGTAACACAGCCACCATTTATATATTCTTCATATGCTTTTTCTCCTGCTACATAAGCTGCATTTTTTGTTTTAAATCCTGATTTTGTAATCTGTTTTCTTTTTCCATTAACTTTCGCTGCTTCAAAACAATATTGGTATACTTTACCACGTTTTTTTACATTGATTTTACCCATATCCTTATCTCCTTTCTAAAATCAATATTTTTTACTACAATTTAAATATTATTTATTTTTCACCGTACCTTTCTTAGCTAAAACAAAAAGGAATGTCAACATGTAATTTATGTTAACACTCCTTTATTTATCAGTGTTTTAGCTATTATTTTTTATTTTTTGTGGACAAATTTTATTTTCGCTACCACATTTTATTTCTTAAAAAATCAATTTTTCCCTTATTTTTCAATCATTTTCCACAACAATTTTTATACTTTTTACCACTTCCACATGGACAAGGGTCATTTCTACCAATTTTTTGTTCTTTTCTTATGGGCTTTCTACTTTCCTTTTCTTTATGTTCATTAGTGTTGCCTTTAATAGTTTGTTTTCTTTCGGTATTTTGTTCAATATTAGCTTTTAATAAGAATTGAGCAATACTTTCATCAATCTTATTTAATAATTGTTCAAAAGTATTATAACCTTCCATTGTATAAGCTTGTAATGGATTAGCTTGAGCATATTGTCTTAAGAAAATACCTTCTTTTAAAGCTTCCATGGCATTTAAATGTTCTACCCATAATGAATCAATAATTCTTAAAGATATAGCTCTTTCAAATTCTTCAAAATTAGGAGCATCTTTAATTTTATCTTCATAATCATTATTTAATTTTTCAGTTAAGAATTCAATCATCTTACCTTCATCTAAATCTTTAATATCATTTACTTTTAATTTAGATGTTTTCATAAAATTAGTATTCATATATTCAACTATTTCTTTTTGATCATCTTCTGTTAAATAACCTTCAGGCGCAATATGAGAAGTAACTAAATCTTCAATAGTATTTCTAAATGTTTCTTTAATACTATCATGAATACTTTCATTATCAATTATTTCATTACGTTGTTCATATATAATTCTTCTTTGTTCATTAACAACATTATCATAATCTAGTAAATTCTTACGCATATCAAAGTTGTTACCTTCAACTTTTTTTTGAGCTTGTTCAATAGATTTAGTTAATCTTTTAGAACGAATACTTTGCGTACCAGTCATTCCTAAAGCTTCAATCATGGTTTTAACTCGGTCAGTTCCAAATCTTCTCATTAAATCATCTTCAAAAGATACAAAGAATTGACTAGTTCCTGGGTCTCCTTGACGACCAGAACGTCCACGAAGCTGATTATCAATACGACGAGATTCATGACGTTCAGTACCAATTACATATAGTCCACCTAATTCTTTAACACCTTCGCCAAGCTTAATATCGGTACCACGTCCAGCCATATTAGTCGCAATGGTAATAGCTCCTTTTTCTCCAGCTTTAGCAATAATTTCTGCTTCACGAGCTTGATTAGTAGCATTTAACACTTCATGTTTTAAACCTTCTTTTTTAAGCATTGCACTTAATCTTTCATTATTTTCAACAGATATGGTACCAACAAGAATAGGTTGCCCAGTTGCATGTATTTCTTTAATTACATTTACTACAGCTTGATATTTACCTTTCTCACCACTATAAATTAAATCAGGTAAATCTTGTCTAATAACTGGTTTATTAGTTGGAATACAAATAACATACATATTATAAATATTTCTAAACTCTTCTTCTTCAGTCTTAGCAGTTCCTGTCATACCAGCAAGTTTATTATACATTCTAAATAAATTTTGGAAAGTAATTGTTGCCATTGTTTGAGTTTCTTCATTAATTTTAACTCTTTCTTTAGCTTCAATAGCTTGATGTAATCCTTCACTATATTGTCTACCATGCATTAAACGTCCCGTAAAAGGATCAACAATAATAACTTCTCCATTACTTACAACATAATCAACATCTTTTTTAAAACCAAAATTAGCCTTTAAAGCATTATTAATATGATGCACTAAAACTGAATTACCAAATTCATATAAATTATCTAAATGAAAATGTTTTTCCAACTTTTCAGCTCCAACCTCTGTAATACTAACATTTTTAGTTTTAGCATCTAAAGTATAATCTTCATCTTCCTTAAAATTTTTAACGGCATCATTAGCTTCTTGATATAAATTTCTCGCATTTTGCTTACCACCAGAAATAATTAATGGTGTTCTAGCTTCATCAATTAAGATTGAGTCAACTTCATCGACTATACAGAAATTTAATCCTCTTTGAACTCGATCTTCTTTTCTAACAACCATATTATCTCTTAAGTAATCAAAACCAATTTCATTATTAGTAGAATAAGTTATATCACAATTATAAGCAGCTTGTTTTTCCATTGGATTCATTTCTCTTAAATTTAATCCAACAGTTAATCCTAAAAATCTAAAAACACTACCCATCCATTCAGAGTCACGTTTTGCTAAGAATTCATTAACGGTTACAATATGAACACCTTCACCAGTTAAAGCATTTAAATAAGTTGGCATAGTCTCAGTTAAAGTCTTACCTTCACCAGTTTTCATCTCAGCAATATTACCATAATGAATAGCTAAACCACCTAATATTTGCACATAATAAGCCTTTTCACCTATTACTCTATAAGCAGCTTCTCTAACGGTCGCAAAAGCTTCAACTTTAAGGTCTTCTAAGCTTTCTCCCTTATCTAATCTTTCTCTAAATTCCACTGTTTTATTCTTTAATTCTTCATCACTCAAATTTTCCATCTCTGGCTCTAAAGCCACAATTTGATCTGCAATCTTTTCAAATCTTTTTAATTCTTTATATTCGGAATCAATTAATTTTCTAAATATTCCCATGTTTCTTACCTCCGTAATAAATATTTTACCATACTCTAAAAGAAAAAAGTACTTTTTTTCTACCTTTTTCTAACTAATAATTGTTCTTTATCAAAAATATAACCCAAATATTCATAAAATTTTAAAACATTTTCATTATAATCATGTTCTTCAATAATATTACATATCACTAGAAATAGACCAACAACGCATAAAAATCACTCAAAAAATAAAATAATATTATTAATTAAAAAAGAATGCTATCTAGCACCCTTAACAATATTATTTTTTCTTTTTTAAAGCAACTGATAAATATGCTATTGTACCTCCAAGTAAAATGAAGAACCCATATAACATACTATCTGTATGTAATGATGGCACAAAATAATATAAGCAAATAAATATTACAGCAAATAAAGCGCACCAAAGAGCATCACTAAATTTTTTCATCTAATACTACTTCCTTTCTTTAAATACTTAATTTTCTTCAATAATTCCATAAGAATCATCACTTCTTTTATATAAAACACTTATCTTATCAGTTTCACTATTTTTAAATAAATAGAAATTATGATCTACTAATTCCATTTGTAAAATAGCTTCTTCTTCACTCATTGGTCTTAATTCAACTTGTTTTCTTTTAACAACAATACTATCATTTTCTTCTACTTCTTCATTTTCCATTTCAAATTTTAAAACTTCTTTAAATTGTTTTCTAAGTCTTGTCTTATTTTTTCTAATTTGCCTTTCTAATTTATCTGATACTTTATCAATAGCTGCATATAAATCATTATCACTTACTTCAGCTCTTAATGTAAATTTACTAGATGGTACAGTTACTTCAATAATCTCATCTTTATTTCTAACTCTAATAACAACATATGCTTTCATTTCAACCGGATTTTCAAAATAACGATCTAATCTTCCAATCTTTTCATTAACATAACTTTTAATAGCATCTGTTACCTTAACTTTATCCCCTCTAATATCTATTCTCATATTTTCACCTTCCTTAATCTAATTGTATCATTTATTTAAAAATAATCAAATAAAAAAACTACTTGTTAGCAGTTTTCTTAGCTGATTGAAGGTACAATTTCTTCGACATCTAAAGCTTGTAATCCTTTAGCTGTTTCAATCATCTTAAAGTCTACAACTCCGCCTTCTTTAAGGGTTTTATAGCCATCTTTTCTAATAGCTGAGTAATGAACAAAGATATCTTCTAAATCACCATATTCAATAAACCCATAGCCTTTGGCGTTGTTAAACCACTTCACTTTGCCTCTTAGCATATGAAACTCCCTTCCTATTACATTTTTACTGCCCAAACATCTAACATTACAAAATTTGTAACGACATGTTCCATTTTAAAACTTTCAATAAAACATATAGTTTAAAAAGTCTTAAACATTAAATTTTTTGTCTAAAACTAAATATTTTATTTTATAATTTTTAGAATTTATTATTTTATACCAAAGATCTAATAATTAATTTTAATTTAAATTTTCTTCTTTTTTTAAATGCTATACTTTAATTGTTAAAAATAAAGGAGGAATATGAAAAAGAAGTTTATTAATTATTCCCTTAATTATATTGAATCCAAAAAAACTTTAACTGCTTTAGAAAGAAAAAAAATTAAGTATGGTTTAGAAGGATTTTATAATTTAATTAGCAAATTTATTGTTTTAGTTATCTTAGCAATTACTTTTGATTTAACCGTTGAGTTACTCTTGCTATCTGTTATCTATGGTTTTTTAAGACTTTATGGTTTTGGACTGCACGCTAAAAAAACCTGGCAATGTTGGATAAGTACTATCCCAATATATATTGGTGGATGTTTCTTAATAAAATATTTAGTCTTACCACCAACAGTTTGTTATATTATTTGGATATTTGGTTTATTATCATTTATTCTATTTGCTCCAGCTGATACCAAAGCAAGACCACTTATTCATAAAGAAAAAAGAATAAGAGCCAAGATACTTTCAGTAGTAATTATTATTCTCTTATTTATTATTAATATCTATTTAAAAAATAATATATTTCTTAATACTTCATTATATGCCTTAATTGTTCAAAGTATTATTATGAATCCTATAACATATAAAATATTTAAAGCGCCTTACAATAATTATAAGGCATATCAAAAAACTACGGTTTAAATTATTTAAATAAATTTAAACAAGAAAAAAGAATAGGAAAGGAGTGAATTATTGTGTTAGCAGGTTTACTAAGTGGAATTGCAAACTTATTTGCAAATTCAGTTTCTACAGCTTGTTTTTGGATTTTATTTGATGAACCAGAAGCAGATGAAGAAATGTTATAATAAAATAGAGCTCTTAAAGATTAATTAAGGGCTCTTATTTATTTTTATCAATTTTAATATTATTTATAAATAAATTATTTTTTATCTTAGTCATAACTTTAATCTTACTACGACCAATTAAAGAATATAATCCTAAACCATGCCCATTTTTCTTAGTAGTATAATTTATTGTTCCTAAATTTTCTAAATCCATTTCACCTGTAAAAGTATTTAAAACAGTTATTATTACTTTATCTTCATTTTCATCAAATTTAAAATATATTAATTTTTCTTCACTATTATAAGCAGCATCTAAAGCATTATCAATAATCACTCCCAGTGCTTCACATAATAAATTATAACTTCTTGCTGATATTTCTTGAAATAAATCATTTTTTAAATTATTATCAGTAACTATTTTTAAATCACTTTTATTAAAATTATAAATTTTTTCATAAATAATACCATTTAAACCATTAGGAATATTCTTAACATCTGCAGTAGGATGAAAAGTAGCATTATACTCTTTAATTATATCTTCTATTAACATTTTACTTTTTTTATTTGCTACTGATTTAATCCCTAATAATTGATTAGTTAAATTATGTTTTAAAATTCTATAATCATCAAGCAATTTAATATAAAATTGATTATTCTTATTTAACAATAAATTAGTTTCTTTTAAAGTTAAAATTTCATATCTATAAGTAATAAATTTAATCATAGTTACAGTAAAAAAGATTGAAGAAATAAACATAATTTCAATAATTAATTCATTATCTAAATTTGAAATACTTATTACATCTAAAACAAAATAACAAATTAAAATTATTACTAGCATTAAATATGAAAAATTAATTTTTTTAGTGTTTATATAAGCTTTATTAACTATCTTGCGCACAAAATTTCTTTTAACTAAAAATATCAATATTAAATCCATTATAATAGTCGCTAAAGGTTTTACAATTAATGTACAATCAGTTAAAAAAGGCATTAATAATTGCAATCCATTAAAGATAAGCATAATAAACATATCAATAACTATAATAAATAACCATATAACAACATTATAAAAAATAACTTCTTTAAATTTTAATTTAGAAAATATTTTAGTAATTATTATAAAATAAGTAATACATATAACTCCATTTATCATAATAACTGGAACTTGTGCTAAAAATAATTCTATTATTGTCGATATAATTATGATAATACCTAATTTTTTACTAAAAACAATTTTATTATTAGTAAATAAATTAAAAATATAAAATATAACTATTTGACTAAAAAAAGCAATTAATGCATAAAATAGCACTAAAATATTAATCATTTTTCAATCTCCTTCCGATATTTTTTAGAAAGCAAATCGATTTTTTGACCATTATCTAAAATAAAATATCCATTACTATACTTATACTCTACAACATGATCTCTATTAGCAATACAACCACGATGCGTTCTTACAAAACGACTATCTAACTTTTCTAAAATATCATTTAAACTACTAACAATTTTAAAATCAACTTCTTTCGTATGTAGAATGATTTTTCGTTCTTCTTTATCACGAGTAATATATAAAATATTTTTTAAATAAATTTCTAAATCAGCATTTCTGGAATATACTTTAAGCATCTTTTTATCAAACTTTTGATTATAAATTAATTTAAGGTCATGTTCTAAACGAGACTCCATATCATGGAATTTTTCAATAAAATCAAAAACATCTAAAATACTACGATAAACGGTTTCAAACATTTTATCATGACTAGTTATGAAAATAATTTCACTATCCCAATCATTTTCTCTAATTTTATGAGCAATATCTATACCACTAATACTACCTTCTAATTCAATATCTAAAATATATACCTTACGATATAATTCTTCATTAATTTCTTTTTGCAGGTCTTTATCATATTTAGTAAAATACTTAACTTCAATTTCGGTATCATTAAGAATCGATATTTTCCGAATAACCTTTTTAACCGTATTTTGAACCGATTTTTCATCTTCAACTATCACAAACTTAATGTCGAGTAGACGATTTCCATTCTTATCCATAAATTCCTCTCTTCCTAACTTTGTGAGGTAGATACAGAACTATCGC
>CANQIN010000013.1 GCA_947623995.1 uncultured Bacilli bacterium
TTATATCTTACTTTCATTTTTACCAATCCCTATTCTAAGTTATTAAAAGTATACAATAGTTTTTATTGATTCGCAAGATAATAAATAATTCAAAAAAAGGGCTGTTGAATAAATAAATATTTTTACTCAACAGCCCTTTTATATATTTTTTATTTCCTTTATTTAAAGTAAAAAATAAAAAAGGACTTATTGTTAATTAGTTATTTTACTAATTATTCAACAGCCCCTTTTATTCAATAGTTACTCCCCCATCAACTATAACAGTTGCTCCTATCATATATGATGACATATCACATGATAAGAATAATACAACATTAGCTATTTCTTCAGGATTAGCTAAACGTCCTAAAGGAATTTGAGTGCAAAATAATTGATATGTTTTAGGATCATTGTCTCTAACATTTTTAATTAATGGTGTTTCAGTAACTCCTGGGCAAACTGCATTAATACGAATATTGTTTTTACATTCTTCTAAAGCAACAGATTTAGTAAGACCTAAAACAGCATGTTTGCTTGTATTATAAGGAGTAATCCCTGGATTACCTAATATTCCAGATGTTGATGATATATTAACTATAGCTCCACTACCATTTTGATGCATAGCTTTGATTTCTTCTTGACAACAAAAGAAGACTCCTCGAACATCTAAATCTAAAACTTCATTAAAATTTTCAACAGGTTTATCAACTAAATTAATGGTGGCACTTGATTTACCAGCATTATTACACGCACAATCAAGTTTGCCAAAATTATCTAAAGTAAATTCAACCATCTTTTTTACTTCTGAATTATTTGTTACATCTGCTTTAAATGCTAAAGCTTCTCCTCCATTATTATTGATTTCATTTGCTACATTTAATGCCATTTCATAATTAATATCAGCAACTACTACTTTAGCGCCTTCTTTAGCATAAACTTTAGCAATGGCTTCGCCAATTCCTTGACCACCACCAGTTACAAGCGCTACTTTATCTTTTAATAACATTTTATTCCTCCAATCTATATTTTAAGTATACAAAAAATAAATAAACATTGTCTATTATTTATAAACAATGTTTACACTTATTTTAAAATATTAACTTATATTAAGGTAAAGTAATTAATCTAAATGGATTTTCTATGGAACCATAATTGTCTTTCAAATCTTCTTCTATTTTAACATTATTTTTTAAATATAAAACTGGTTCAATAACAGCTGGATCATCAACATTACTAAAACTAGCATCTACATATCCATTTGCATCAATAGCAAATGCTCCATCATTACTTATAGAATATATTGTAAGCAAATATTTATTTTTTTGGGCCTTTAACCAATCATTATCTGCACAATTATTTATATTATATTCTTTTAATGTGGTTTCTAAACAGGTTGTTCTTTTTTCTCTTCCAACGGCATAGCCAAAATCACTTGGGTATAACAAAGCTATTCCATTATGATAATTTTGGTCATTATTTTTGGTCCATTCGCTTGGATATTGATTTAGATTTCCAGTTGAAGTTCCTCTTTCTTTTTCATAAAACTCATCTGTTGTTATTGCTGATGTACTCCATCCTCCTAGATTCCATATTACTTCTTTATCTATTAGGTTTCTTGCTTGTTCATTTAAACCTTTAGGTATGCCATTTTCATTAGTAAAATTACATGTTACTGGAGTACTGCTTGCTCTATAGCAATTTCCAGATAAACTATTGTAGTATATGCCATTTAGCATATCTTTTAATTGACTATCTGTCCAGTTATTACATCCTAAATTACCTAGTGTACTTCCATTTCCTAATAATTTATAATCCCAACTATATCCATTTTCAAAATTTGTTTGTCCTTCAGTGTCATTCATTCTAATTATTTTAATTCTTTGTTCAACATTATCACCATTTTTAACATTTACCAATCCTATTATTCTCCAAATTTCATTATTAAATCTTACATAATTATTAGGATTAGCTCCAGCATATCGATATTCAGTCTTATTCCAATCACTATCTAATTCTATTAAGTTATTATGACTCACTTTATATAAACCATCACCACTTTCAACTATTTGAATATTTTTATCTAATTCAATTGGTTTACCAAAATATAAGCTACATTTAGTTTTACTTTTTTTTAAATTTTTTACTAATGGAGCCCAAGAATTATTATCCCATATTATACTTGCTCCATTATCACATACACCATAACTAAATACTAAATTATCTGAATTACCTTTTTGAGGCATTTCCTCTAATTTATCACTTCCTTTATAAAACGCAAAATAAACATCACTATTACCGAAATAATCTACTTGACCTTTCATCATTGGAAATTCGATATTCTCAGAAAAAAACGCAAAAGTTCTATATAGAAGAAATAATACACTTATTAACACTATTGCGCCTAAACTTATTAGTATTGCTTTTATTCTTTTTTCATTTTTGTTAATATACTTTTTCAGATTCATAAAATCACCCTATTCTTAGGTAATTATAAACCCTAACCCCCCCCCCTATGTCAACATTTAAATTATTATTTTAAACCACTTTTTGCGTTTATATTTTATTAATATTGATAACTAAAAAAGATGTGTTTATTTGCATCCTAGTTTTTATTTAGTAGCTATTCCTCCTACATCATTTGGAATATTATCGCTTATTGTTCCTCCTGTTTTGTTATAAGTTACATTACTACTTTGACTATATATTCCACCAATTCCAGTTGTACTTGTATTATTGGTTACACTTCCACCACTCATATTAAATGTTAATGAGTTTTGTAAGTATATTCCTGCTCCATTATTAGTACATTTATTTTCTTTGATTTCGCCACTTTTTAAATTTATGATATTATTTTCTAAGTCTGTTTTTTCAGCTCCTAAATACATTCCTCCTCCATAAGCTGCTGTATTTTCACTAATTACTACATTTGACATATTTAAGGTATTATTTGAGACATTTAATAAATATCTTATTCCGCCTCCAACACTTTTTGCCTCATTTTTAGCTATTTCTCCTCCTGTTATATTATAAGTGTTATTTTCACTTGCGGCAGTTATATATATACCTCCTCCTGAACCATTTGGAGCATTATTTTCACTTATTAATCCTTTACTTAATTCAAAATGAAGTGGATTCTTATTTTCAATATATATTCCGCCTCCATTACTTTCAGCTATATTTGCTATAAAGTTTGTTCCCTTTAAATTTAGAGTTGTTTCACCACTATTTTGATTATATTGTAATCCGCCTCCATATGTTCCAGCATTATTATTTTTTATTTCTCCTCCATTAAAATTAAATATTGAACCATTTTGACCATTTGTATTAATGTATGTTCCTCCACCACTACTAGTAGTAGCATTATTATTTGTAATGTTTCCTCCATTCATTTCAAACTCATTTTTATCTTTAAAACATAATCCTCCACCAGCACTTGATGCAATATTTTGTGATATATTTCCACTATTAAAAATCAATTTACCTGTTGAATATATCCCACCTCCATTTTGAGCTTGATTATTTATAATGTTTACATTTGAGATTGATAAAACATGTGTTGGATCTTTTCCATTAAATCTTATTCCGCCTCCTACTCCTCCAGTATTATTTGTTAGAGTTGCTATATTTCCATCAATTGTTGTCCCATCTATTTCATATGTGGCATTTTGAACATTTGATTGAATATATAATCCGCCTCCACTTATGGCATTATTACCTCTTATTGTGGCAGTTGTTATTTTATTGGTACTTTCTCCTGATTTAGTTGAGTGTAAATATATTCCGCCTCCATAATTGGCTTTATTGTTTTCAAATGTTCCTCCACTTATATTTAAGGTTGTCTTTATTCCATTTGATAAATACATTCCTCCTCCATATCCTCCAGCTTCATTTTCGGATATAGTTCCTCCTGTGATATTTATTTCTATTTCTCCACAGTTGTTTGATACTCCTAGGCCTCCACCATTACTTTGTGATATATTTTTTGATATTAATCCACCTTTTATATTAATTATTGAACCATTTTCACCTGCTGTTGCTATATGAATTCCGGCTCCATTTGAGGATGTATTATTGGTTTTATTATTTATTACACTTCCTCCATTCATTTCAAAATAGGTTTTTCTATGAATTGCTATTCCGCCTCCATATTGAGCTTGGTTATTTTTTATTTCTCCTCCATTTATTATTAATCTACTTTCACTTAAGGTTCTTATTCCACCTCCATTTCCTGTATTATTTGCATTTTCTATAACGGTTCCATTATTTATTGTTAATGATGAATTATTTAATTCTATTAAGGCTCTTGTTGAACTTATTTCTTTGCCATTAAATATTATATTTGTTAATGTTAAATTATTTTTGTTTGTTAATTCGATTATTGGTTTACTTGTTAATGAAGACCCTCTATCTATTTCATATATTTCATCTTCACTTGTTATTGTTACTTCTTTTCCTTCACTATTAAATGTTAATCCTTCACTTTCTTCTACATTACTTAATAATATTATTGTTCCTCTTGTTACTATTCTGTTATATGCTTCTTGTATTGTTCTTAATGGGGTTTCTTTATTTCCATTTGCTTCATCACTTCCATTTGTTGATACATAATATTTCATCTTTTCAAAATATAAACTACATTTTGTTTTAACATATTTTAAGTTTTTTACTAATGGAGCCCATTCACTCTCATTCCACTCAATACTTGCTTCATTATCACATTCTGCATGATCAAAACCAATGTTATCAACATTGTCTTTTAAAGGCATTTCTTCTACTAGTTCACCTTGTTTATAAAACACAAAATAAATATCACTATTACCAAAATAATCAACTTTTCCTTTCATCATTGGAAATTCAACATCTTCAGTAAATGATGCAAAAGTTTTATATAGTAAAAAAGAAACACTTATTAGTACTATTACACTGATACTTATTAAGATTATTTTTCTTTTCTTAACACTTTTATCTACATACTTTTCTAGCTTCATATGTACCTTCCTATCTTTTATATTATGAGTTATAGTTAGTCTTATTATGTTCTCTATTCTAGTGTAGTATATAAATATATTATCTATTCTAATGTAGAATGTCAAGATAGAGTTTTCAATGCTAATATCTTTTTGAGGCAGATATTTATGAATGAAAATAGAATTATTTTTAAATTAAAAAAGATTATGGATGAAAAAAAGATGAGTAAAAATCATCTTTGTAAATTAACTGGTTTACGGTTTGAAACTATTCAAGGATATTATAAAGGAAATATTTCAAGAGTTGATTTATATGTTCTATCTTTATTATGTAAAACTTTAGATTGTCGTATAGAAGATTTAATTGAATATCAAGATAGCGAAAAAGAAAAACAAGTGCAATAGCTTTTTAAAATGTTTTATATGTATGTTTAGTAGTATTGATAAATTTTATTAAATCATTATAAGTAATATTAATTGTTGTTTGATTAGTAAGAGGATGAAATAATAATTTTTTATTACTTTTTAAAAAATAAATTTTTACACCCTAAACCTTCTATTTTTAAATTTATTTTTTGGGCTTCTTTAACTGTATAAACTGGTTCATGTTCAATCATTTGATAATTAATATTTAAATCATTTAAGATTTTTAATAAATCATTTTTAGTCATTATTCCTCTTTTCTATTAACTTCCACTGATAATTAATTTAATTACTTCAATAAATCTTTTTTTCATATTATTAGGAACATTTTTAATTTCTTTAAAAAAGTTAACAATAGAGATTGGTTTTATTTCTCTAAATTGCATGACATTTTTAATACCTAAATGTTCACATATTAAAGCTAAGGTTTCAACAAATTTAACTTTTTCTTCTTCTGTCATTTCCTCTAAATATTTTTTTAAGTTTTTTTCTAAGTTAAGACTTTTTTTAGAAAGTTTTCCTTCTAAGAATTTGCCTCCAAAGCAACACCAACTATCACCATAATGTTGTAATAAGCCTAAATTATGAGATTTTACAACTTTATATTTATCATGCCCTAAAATCATGCCAAAAATACTTTGTTCAGGTACATACATTTTTAATTTAGGTAGCATTTCTTGCCATTCTCTTGCTTTTAATACATTATCTAAAAAGCCTGGTCCATCATAGTTATAAACATTAATTACTCTTTTTTTAATACTAGCATTCGTGTGCATGTAAGCATACATAGCTAAGTTACCGCCTTTAGAGTGACCACCAACATATATATTACGATCTAAAATATTAATTGTTTCATTTAAATAATTTTTAGCTTTTATTTGTGAAATGGTTGGATATTTATAGATTAATTCAAAATCTTCTTCCCAACCAATAATGTTACTATCAGTTCCTTCAAAAGCCACATAACAAAGGTTAGAAGGAAATCTTAATGTTAAAGCTCCAAATTGGGTTTCATAATTTATTTCTTCTATATAATAATAAACTTTAGCTTCATTAAATCTTTGACAATCTTTTAAAGCTTTAATTAAATTATAAGTACTAGGAAACAAATAATCTTCTTTTTTAAAATCTTTTTCAGAATATTTTTTTAAATAAATTTCACATATTTCTTTTATGGTTTTAAAACCTTTTTTATGATTTGGAACAATATTAGTTAATTTAGCATAAGTTAGTAGAGTTATAATTAAACTATCTACTTCATTAAAGGCAAGTTCTTTAAAAGATGAATTACCATAATACTTTAAATAATCATATATATCTTTCATATAGACCTCCATTGTGTTTTTTATTTCTTTTTGTTATAATAACACATATGAAGGTAGGATGAAAAGAATGAATAGAAGAATGAAAGAAAAATATTTAAAAATTTTTATACCTTTACTTGTTGGTTTAATCTTTATTTTATTAATTTGGGTTGGTTATAAATTGATTTTTGGCAAAAAACTTTCATTCTTAGAAACAATTGATAAATCAATTTATGCTGATATTAATTATGATGCAATTTATGGAATTCATTTAAATTTTAAAGGTTCTTTTGTTCTACCAGATAATTATCATGATATGAAATTAGTGTTAGCAAATGGTAAAGATGAGATTGAAATTCCCATTGAAGTTAAGGAAAAAGATGGAAAGAGGGAATTTGTAACTAGTAATTTTATTAATAAAGGTATTAATTTAGAGTATCTACCTGTTGGAACTTATTATTTATTAATTAAAGCAAGTACTAATGAAAATAATAAAGAAGTTGATAAATATTTTTCAGTAACTAATAAAACTGATTATGATAATTTAGAATATTATACTTTAACAAAGAATGGTAAGAATAATAAAATTGATATTGAATGGAATACTTATGAAGAATATCCTACTTTAAGATTTACGGTTAAAGAAACAAGTTTACCAAGTGATGTTTATGATATTACTATTGATCCTGGACATGGTGGAGTTGATACAGGTGCAATTGGATATTTAGATGGTACAGAATATCACGAATCAAATTTAAATTTAACAGTTAGTTTGGCTCTTAAAAAAATCTTAGAAGAGCGTGGATATAAAGTCGCTATTACAAGAAGTACTGATGAAAATATTGAAATTTATGAAAAAGGGGGAAGTGCCGTTTTAGCAAATGAAACAAAATCAAAATTTAACTTTGCTCTTCATCATAACTCTTTTGATTATCAAGCTGAGGAATTAAATGGTTTAGAAGTTTATGTAGCAAGTGATATTGAATTTGATTTTGCTAATTTATTAATTGAAAATATTATTAAAGAAACAGGTACGCAGATATCCCCTAAAGAAATTTATCAAACGGTTCCAGGCATTTATCAAAGATATTTTTCGGAAGATGATATATTAGAAGATGAAGTTCAACCAAGTAATAAAACAACATCAATGATTTATTATTATAATATTCGGGAATTAGGTGGGATAAGTACTCATTCTACAAATGATGGAAGATATAAAGATATTAATGGTTATCCAGCTAATCCATATAATAAAGCAAATGTTACAACAGAACCTTATTTATTAGAACTTGGCTATGTTAATAATGAAGAAAATTTAAAATTAATTGTTGGCAATGAAGAAAAATATGCTTTAGGAATAGCTAATGCAATAGAAAAATACTTAGAAACAAGCTTCTAAGTATTTTTATTTTTAAATAATTGGGCCATATAAGTTAGTTCATCTAGATTTTTAAAATAGTTAGGATTGGTATAATCAAAGATTCTTTTAAAAATTACATTTAAAAGAACATTGTTAGTATCTTTAAATAAAGCTTTTCTTTTTTGAGAAATTATTTCTTCTTTGGTTCCATCAAAAGGATATTTACCAAAGATTAAAACATAAAAAATTACCCCTAACGAATATATGTCAGTCAATTTTGTTATTTCTTGATTATTTATTTGCTCTAATGAACAATAATGAATACTAATATATTGATTATTTTTTTCTAAATTATATCTTGAAATATCATAATCAATTATCTTTATTTCATCTTTTTCATCAATTAGAATATTACTTGGTTTTAAATCACAATGAATTATATTTTTACTATATAGTTTTTTTACAGCTTCTATAACTTTTAAAAATATTTCAATTTTATTATTAAAACTTGAAAATGGATATTTATTTAATTGATAACCATTAATATAACTCAAATTAAATATTTTTTTTTGATAATTTACCTCAATTAATTTTGGACTAATATTTAATGATTCAATACTTTTTAAAATGTTTTCTTGATTTTAAAAATTGTTTTAAGATTAATTTTTGCTTATCTTTATTGATAAGATATATGATTTTATTTTTATTTTGATATATTATAGTTTGGTTCATTTTCTTCTTTATCATTCTATTAATAGGAAAACATTCTTTATATGACTCAGGTGAAATTAAGCTTTGATATATTATTTAACGTCGATCATCAGGAATTTCTAAAAAGGAAAATATACCATATATTGTATCAATATATATCTTTTTGGGCAAGGTATTTTAAAATTAAAGCAATTTTTTTATTATCTTCTTCAGTTAATTCTTTTTGTCTTTTAATGTTTAAATAATATTTTAATTCTTCCATTTAGACCAATCTTTCTATATCGGCATTTGAGACATTAATGCTTCTTAAGTATTGTATCATTTGTTGGCGATTATTTGTAACTATTTTTCCGTATGTTTCTGAATAAGCTGCATATTTACCATCATATTTTAAAATTGTTACAGCATCTAAGCCTTGTGAACTTTTAAAGAATGAAAATCTGGTTTTGATGCCATTTAATTCTCCAACTTGACTATTGATCTTTTTAATATAATTATAATATTCTAGGCCATTTAATTGTCTTCCAACATCAGCCATAAAGATAGCATTTAAAATATTTTGATTTGTTTCTTTGTCATTAATAGACGTTGCAAAAATTTCTTTGGCTTCTTTTAACATATCTGATCGATATTTGCCATCTGAAATTGCTCCAATGGATTCATCATTTTTTTCCCAAGCATCCATTCTATTATTTAAATCAGCTACATTATCTTGATTTTTATATTCAGAACTTATTCGATAAATTTGACCTTCTTTATTTGGAGGTTTAATAATTTAACCATTTGTTCTTTATATTCTTCTTCAGTTTTATCACTATGAGTTAGTTGTTTAAATATTTCATTATATGTTTCTTCATATAGTCTTACTCTTTCTTGCCATTTTTCATCATTATAAAATGCTTCTACTATATTAGGAACAGTATGCATTTGTGAATAATTGCCTAACAATATATTTTCATATTCTTCGGGAGTCATTGGCCGATCGCCATTAGACATTATAACCCCATTTCCATACCATATTTCTTCATTTTCTAAAGAAAAAGAATCATTATATTTTTCTTCTAAATGTTCATATTCATTATCCATTTGATTTTTAAAAATGTTACATTTTCAAAATTACTATTATTGCTTTTTAGCAAACTATCTATATCTTGAAAATCAGTTTGATTATTATTTAAAGAAAAATTAACAATTTCAACTTCACTATAATTATTATTATTATTTTCTAATGATGTTGGAGTATTTACACCACTATTAATGGAATTAACATCTCCAATAGGAGATGTTTTATAATCTATATTTACTTTTTTTACGTCCTTTCTAATTGTCATAACTACTCCTTACGAAAAATAAAGAAAATCTCCTACGCTTCGTTCTCCTGTAGAATCTGTTGGATTATTTATTATTTCTCCTTCAAATACTAATGTTACACTTCCACCTTGATCCATACTTTTGGCATATGTACATCCTTTATCATATAAATAGTCTCTTGCTCCAGCATTTGAAGTGGCACCTGTTAATATATAATATTCACCAGGTTCTTTCATACCTATAACTGTACTATTATAAACTTTTCCCTCTTGATCAGGATATTTTTGACCATCTTGTAATAATAATGAATCATGACTAGAAAAAGTATAGATTACACCTTTATCAATTAATTGTTGAGCAGTAGTTCCAGGACTTGGTGTAAATAACTTACCATTTTTATCTAAACAAATTTCCATTCCTAAAGAACTTCCTTCTTTAACAATTTTACCATTTACAATTGCTAAATGATTAGTAGAATTTAAATCTTGCGATCCATCACTTAAAAAATGACTTCCATTAATTAATAAAGATGCTTTAGTTCTTTTAGCCGCACTACTAGATTTTTCCAATCCCTGGGCATAAGAACCATTTGCTGGTTCACCTTTTATATTTGCTGGATCATTAATTATAACGTGAGTTATATAACATGCATTTCCATCAACTTGAGCTTCTTCAATAGTTATAAATTCTTTTTCATTTATTTTTACTTTAAATGCATTATTTATTTCTTTAGAATATTTTTCTATTGCAGCACCTATTTTATTATTTTTTAAAATTTTAGATAAATCTATATCTTTAGTAACATTTTTTTTCTTTTTGGGCTGTTCATCTATTCCAGGTATCTTTAAAACTTGTCCTACATTAATTATATTAGGATCACTGATATTATTTAATTTAATGAGTTTGTCTAATGAAATTCCATACTTTGTGGCAATTTTACTTAAAGTATCACCACTTGCAATAGTATATTCAGTATAATTATCTTTAGAAGATAATGTTTTGATCATATTATATTTATCATTAATTAAAGAAATAATATTATTTATTAAATTAGGTTCATAATAACCAGCATTATAAAAGGCATCTTTTATTTTGATAATTAATTGGTTTAAAGTTTTTTCGGCTGTTTCATTATTATTTTCTCTTATAATATTTAATTTTAATGCTAAATTTTGAACTTGTTCATTTATATTTTTTGCTCCATTTTTTATAGCATCAGAAATTAGAGAATTTATATCTTCATTTAATTCTTCCTTTGTACTTAATACTTTTTCTTGTTCATAGCTTTTTTTAATATTTTCTATTATTTTATCTGCAGTATTACCCGCTAAAGATAAGGTTTCTTTTATTTTTTTAGTTATTTCATCTAAAGCTTTTTCAGCTGTTTCATTATTATTTTTTCTTATTATATTTAATTTTAATGCTAAATTTTTTACTTGCTCATTTATATTTTTTGCTCCATTTTTTATAGCATCAGAAATTAGAAAATTTATATCTTCATCTATTTCTTTATTAAATGGGATATTAATTATTTGATCAACTTCAATATAATTTGGATCTGCTATATGATTATATTCTGCTAATTGTTGATAAGTTAAACCATATTTTGAAGCAATTTGACTTAAATTTTCACCACTTTTTACCTGATGTTTTAGATTAATTGATATATTATTTTTCTCTTCTTCTAATTCTTGATTAGATGGGATATTAATTATCTGTCCAACTTCAATATAATTTGGATCTGCAATGTGATTATATTCTGCTAACTGTTGATAAGTTAAACCATATTTTGAAGCAATCTGACTTAAATTTTCACCACGCGTTACTTGATGTTTTACATCAAATGACATACTTTCTACATTATCAGTATTATTATTTTTAAAATAATAATCTTTTTGTTTTGATATAATATTTTCCATTACACCAGAATCATTTTTTGATTTATAATTTATTTCTTGACCTCTAATATTTTTTTTTATTGACATAATTATTATTCCTTTCTCTTAATTATATTTTTGATATTATATCTTCTAATATTATTCTATCAATCTTTTGATAATTATTTTCTATTTTAGCAAATTCTTTATTATTAATTATTTTATCATCTAATGTTAAAGTATTTGTTAATTCTTTTATAAGTTTATTATTAATATTTTGTAATTCATTTATATTATTATGTAATTGATACATATGTTGTTTTAATTCATAATATTTTAGTTTATTTTCAGCATTAATCATTTCTATCACCTAAATTTTTAAATTTTAATGATGTCTTTTTTTCTAATATACTATATTTATTTATATTATTCAAAATAATTTCAATATTTTTACCATGATTTTTATTTATTGTTTTTAAATTATTAATTAAGTTATTTTCATATTCATTGATTTTTGTTAAATTATTCGTAATATACATATTATTTTTATTATTAAATATTTTTTTTAAAGAATCAATAATTAATAATTCTTCATTATAATAATATTTTAATTTATTTATATAAACATTTAGATTTCCAACATCTATAATAGCCATTTTATCACCTACACAATATCTTTATAATCACTTTCATTAATTTTTATATATTCTAATTTTGTAATTATGTTATTTATTTTTTTTTCATTATTTTCAATATTGGTAATTATATTACTACATTTATTTTTAATAGATTTTATTTTCTTTTGATTGTCAATTAATATATCTTTAATATTCATAATTATTTTTTTTTCTTTTGGACAAAAATCTAAATTTAAATTTTTAATTTGTTGAATAGCATATTTAATATTTTCTATATAATAATCAAAAGTATAAAATAATTTTTCTTTATTTTCTTTTACATAATTAATTTTTTGAGCAATTTCACTATAATGGGTATAAATGTTTTTATACAAATTTTCTAAATCTTTTAAGGTCATCAATATTTTTTGATTTTCCTTTTTTTCTAAAGCTAATTGCTCTTCAAAATAATTAGCATTTAAATCTTGCCAACTATTTATTGACTTGTTTATTTCATTAAAAAAATTCAAATAATTTGTTTCATAATCATTTACAATTTTAGATAATTGTTGATAATGATTTTTTATAATTTTTAAGTCTATTTTCATAATTACCCTCGTATTTTTTTAAATAAGAAAAAATAATTTTTTTCTTATTTAGAAAAAAACAAAGTTTTTTTCTATTCTTGCCCAGCAAATGCTTGAGCAATTTTACCTTCAGTATCTTTATAATTAGTAGTAGTATTATTAATTGCTGTTTTTAAAGATGCACTACAATTAGTAAAGGTAGTATTAATATTGGTTTTAATGGTATTTAATGAAGCTAATAAATTAGCAGCTGATGTTCCACCTATAAAACCACAGCTTTGAACAGCAGATACTGCTCTACTTAAAGCACTTTCAGCAGCTCCATTAATTATTGCTAATGCACTGCTAACAGTTGTTGCGGCAGATAAATCAATACCTCTTACGCCATTGATATTTTCTTGAATTGAGGAAATATCAACTGCTTTTCGATTACTGGTATATGATGGTGGAGAAAAAGTTGCCCCCGTTTCTGCTGCCCAATTATTTCCAGCATCTCTCATAGCATTTATAACACTTACAAAAATATTGTTAGCATCATTAGTTAAATTATCCATTGCTGGTTTAACCGAATTTCGGAAAAAATTTTGAGCATCATTACAAGCCCATAGTTCTGACATTTTATCAACAAATTGAGCTTGAAATTTGTTGCATAATACATCCATTACATCATTAGCTGCAGCAATTACATTATTCATTGATGTTTGAACAATTGATGGATCAAATCCTGTTAAAGCCATTTTAAATTATCTCTCCTTTCATATTGATAGCTTTTACTATCTTAAGAAAATTATAATATTCAAAATTTTTTTTGGCAATTTTTTTTATTAAATTTGACATTAATTTGACATATTTTTATTTATTAGAATATATTAATAATTCTGTACCATTTCTAATATCGGTATCTATTATAATCTCATTATTATGATAAACTCGACAATTATCTTTATTTAATAATATATATTCATCATTTTCATCTAATGCTATTCCAGTTAAATCAACCACTGATTTAATAAGCATTTTTTTTATTTTCCATATTAATTCATTAACAGGTAAAAATAGATTAAAAGAATCATTAATAGTAGGCACAACTAATTTAATTAAAACTTTATTTTCCATATTATTCCTCCTTATTAATAAAATCAATGAGCTTACTCAAAACGGGAACTCCTTCATTTATTATATATCCCATATCACCATCATATTCTTTAGTCATCTCTTTAGTAATATTTGATATTCTTAATAAAGTTTGATCAGTTATTCCTTTACCAAGCCAAATTCCTTCATTTAAGTTAAAAGTTTTAGTAAACCATTCTTCAAACATATAATTTTTTAATTTAGAAGCAGTTTCGGCAACAATCAAATAAATATTTTCATATTTTTTTATTAATCTAATTAATTCATTCATTTTTTCTTTATCAATTGCTGTAATAAATTTATCTAAACCATAAAAAATAATAATTCCTTGTAAATTTCTTTTTTGATTAATTAGGTTATTTAGGTAAGTAATTAGACTATCAATAACGGCATCAAAATTATTAGTATAGTAATTGGGATAATTTTCTTTATTTAAAGAAAGACTATGAGTGGCATCAAGAATAATTAATTGAGTATTTTTTATTGTACTTATTTCTAAAATTAAACTTAAAACAAAATTTTTGATTGAATTAATTTTATTAGCTGAAACAAGATAACCAATATTATTAGTAAAATCTAAAGATAAAACTTCTAAATCATTTTTACTTATTGCTATTGGTAATAATTTTAAATTATTAATATATTCTTCAACATCTTTTAGGCGAACAACATCTGGTAAGGTAGGAATTTTAATTGCTTTTTGCCGATTTATTTCTTGTTGTTCGGTTACAAAATTAGTTATTTGAAAATTAGAATTTGTAGTTAATGAGAAAGGAATGGCAGTTTGAAATTCATATAAAAAATCATCTATTTCAATTAATCCTCTACCAAAAATATTTTTAGGAACTAATTTGCTGTGAATTCCATATAAAGAACGATAATCACTTTCATCTTTTAATTTATATGCTATTATATTAGGGCAGTTTTGAGAAATTTTGGTATGAACTGAATTAGTTTGATTAGCGGTAATAATAAAAATTATTCCATAACGTTCAGAATCTCTAACTAATTCTGGTAATTCATCGTATAAACTTTGATTAGCTTCATAAATTGAATCATAATTATTCATAATTATAACTTTAATTGGTAATTTTTTCTCATTTTTTTCATTATATAATCTAAAATCACCATTAAAATCCGCTAATAATTTTTTGCGTTTTTTTATGTCTTCTTTTACTAATTTCCATAAATTATTATATTTTTCTTCTTCAAGCGCTAAAACAAGACCACCTACATGAGGTAATTTGGAATATTTAACTAAAGATTCAGAACCATAATCTATTATGTAAAAATTAATTTCACTGGCTAAATAATTTTTTGAAGATTCATATATTAAGGTATTTAACAATAATTCATTTTCTTCACCGTCATTACCATAAATAATAGTATTTCCATTTTTTAAATAAGAATAAATTGCTAAATTTTGTTTTTGAAATTCTGGGGCATCATATTCACCTATTATTACTTCTATGTCTTGTTTTTTCTGATAATTATATTTTTTTTGCAAGTTGGGAATAATTTCTTCAGATGGTAAACTTTCTAACCATAATCTTTTAGATTTCATATTTAATCTTTGGGCTACATCTATAATGTTTTTTAATATTACTGTTAATTGTTCTCCTTCAGATTTAACATTAATTTGATTAGATGCTTGAATATTTTTAATAAACATCCCACAATCATTAATAAAATTAATACTTTTATCAACGTGTTTAATATATTTGTCGGCTGGATAGTAATTTGCTCCAGCATAAGCTGATTGTCCTAAAACAAAATATTCATCGTAGCCTACTTGAAGATAGAAACGACCTGTTTGTTTGATAGCTGCTGCTTCAGGACGTTTTAACATTTCACGACTATCTTGTTCATCACTAACTTTTAAACAAACGCGAAAACGAGTATTAGACCAAATTTGATCATTAACGACTCCTGTTGGTTTTTGAGTTGCTAAAATAAGATGAACTCCTAAACTACGGCCAATTCTTGCTACGCTTATTAAATCATCCATAAAATCCGGTTGATTAACTTTTAATTCGGCAAATTCATCACAGATGATAAATAAATGAGGAATTGGTTTATCTAGGCGTCCTTCATTGTAATATCGTTGATATTTATAAATATCTATAGTACTTTCACTTAATAAATCTCTTGCCTCATTAAATATTGTTTGTCTTCTTTTTATTTCACTATTGATACTTACTAAGGCACGATCAATTTCTGATTTATCTAAGTTTGTAATTGTTCCAGCAAGATGAGGTAAAACTAAATTATTGGCTTTATTTTCAAAGGCATATGCTAATCCTCCACCTTTATAATCAATTAAAATAAAGGATACATCATCGGGACTATAATTGATTGCTAAAGATAAAATATAAGTAATAATGAATTCAGATTTACCAGAACCAGTTGTCCCGGCAATTAATCCGTGTGGTCCATGATATTTTTCGTGTAAGTCTAAATATAGCAAATCTCCTTGTTCATCTACTCCAACTTCAGCTTTTAAACTTAAAGTTGCATCATTTCTTTCCCATCTGTTTAAAATATTAAGTTGTTCTACTTTACCAACATTTTCCATCTCTAAAAAATTAATAGTATTAGGTAAATGACCCATTCCTTTTTCAAATTCAATCGGAATATTGGCTAATTTTTTAACTAAGTTAATCATGTCAATATTATAATGAATTTCATCATTAAAACTTATCTTTTCTTGATTTTCATAAGCGTTGATTAAAATTTCCGAACTTCTTTCTCCTAAGTTAATAAAATTTGTACATTTGCTTGGTAATCTACTTAGTTTATTTTCAATAAAAATGATACTAAATCCTAAGTTTTGTTCATTTTCGGTAATAGTTTTGATAAAGTCAAAACGTTTTATTTCATCAATTTCATCAATTATTATAATATAATAGGGTTTTGGTGAAAAATTTTTATTACTGGATTCATTTAAACGATTTGTAGCTTCAAAAGAAAGAAATTCAGCTAAATTTTTGGCACTTTCTTTGTTTGTTGAAAAAAATCTTAAAGTTTTGTCATCATTAAAATTATGATTTAAATATTTTAAATATTCCCATATTGAAGCATTTTTTTCATTAGTAAAGAGAACAATTTTTATGTCTTCATAAGTGTAAAATGTTAATAGTTGTAATAAAATATTATTAACAAATCCTAAAGTTTTTTGATAGTTACCCATGATAGCAGTTATGAAATTGTCATAAAATGAATAACCTATTGGAACGTCAGGAATATATTTATATTTATTAATTAAATTTTCAGCTTGTTCTCTAAGTTCATTTTCATCAATTTTAAATTCTTCTTCGTTGTATTCTATTTTTACATTTAGTCGTTGATTCCCTGTACCTACTCTTAGTGTTAAAAAATCGTTTTGATCGGGACGCTTATCCCAGAAATTCATATTTTTATTGGTAATTATTGATAGGCAATCTTCAATGGTTATTAAGTTTTCTAATAATATTACTTTTTGAAGATCCATTTCGTTTTTTAAAGTTTGTTCTTTCTTAGCTAAGTATTTATTATATTTTTGAATTATTTCTTTTTTGTGTTTTTTCTTTTGATTTCGATTGTAAAATTGGGTGATTAAAGGCCAGACTAACATTGAAATTAGCATTGCTCCACTCATAATTAATTGTGGCCATGATTCTTGGAATGATGTGGTTTTTTGGGCAATACTAGAAACAGTATTTATAAGCATTGCGGCCCCTGTAACTCCCATTGTTAGCATTGGACCGATTACTAAAATTAATGGTAATTCATTTTTATCTTCTTCAGGTGGGGGACTAATTTTAATGGTTTTTTCTTCAATGTTTCTTCTTATTCTTGGAGCTTTGGAATAATAATCATTTGGTAAGTATAGATCACGATCTTTAAAATCAAAATTTTTAGGCAGTTGGTCTTGCTCATATATATGGGGTGAAAACGATTTTAAATCAATTGATTCGCAAGAAATAATTACAAAAAAAGATTTTAAAAAGAAAATGCGTAAACCATATATATTTAATTCATCGCCAGTTTTAATTAAATAATTTTTTTTATTAATTGCTTTATCATTAACGTATAATCCAGAATTTCCTTTATTTAAAATTGATAAGCCTTGATTTGTAATGGAAATTTGAAATAATAAATTATTAAAGTATGGACAATTTCTTATAATATTAACGTCATTTGCATTACCTATTGTTAAATCAAAATTGTTTATATAATCATAGGTTAATATTTTTTGTTCTTTGGGATTTGAGGTATAAATTAGATATAATTGCTCTTCTCTTTTAATAACATAATATTCATTGGCTTTTAATGTAATAGATTTTACTTGCTTTTGATTTGCAAAAATAATCATATCTTCAAGAGAATATAAATTCCAATTTCCATTTTTAGCTTCAATATTAATTAAGGAATTTTCATTTTCTTCGTAATCAAAAGAAAAACTACCTGATATAATAGTCGGTAATCTAAAATTAATTAGTCGATCTTTTAAATACAAAGTTATTATCACCACAATCACCTTATTATTCCTTAATTCTTTCCTATTATCTATTTTAGCAAATTAAAATGATAAAATAAAGGAAAATTCTATTTGATGTGATTATTTTAAAATTTTCTTTTTTATTTTATCATAAGTTCTTGGATATATTGATTTTGTTTTATTTGTTTTGATAATATCTAAAATGGTACGAAAGCCCCCATTGTTTGGTAAAGAAAATTCAATTGTTGAATTTATTTTAGAAGATAATTCTTTTAAAGCAACTAAAGAATTGTTTTTTTCTTCTAAAGTTAAATTAGCTTTCATTACGAGAAAGTGCCCATTTACTTTTAAAGTTGGAATTCCTAATTCTAGTAAGATTCTGAGTTCCGCGACAGCACGTGAGGTTACAAAATCAAACTTTTCACGATTAATTTTGGCATAATCTTCAGCTCTTTTATTAATTAATGTTACATTTGATAAATTTAATTTAGTTAGGCATTCTTGTAGAAATTTGATTTTTTTATTATTTGAATCTAATAAAGTCACTTGTAGATTAGGATAAACTATCGCTAGGACAAGACCTGGAAAACCAGCACCTGTTCCGATATCTAGTAAAGATTCATTAGTAAATGTTACAATTTTAGAAATGGTTAAGGAATCATAAAAGTGTTTTAGATAAACTTCATCAATATTTTTGATAGCTGTTAGATTAGTGTGTTCATTGTAAGTTAATAAAAATTCAGCATAAATTTTTAACTTTTCTTCTTGTTCAGTTGTTAAATTAATATTTAGTTTCGTTAATTCATTTAAAAATTCGTTTTCTTTCATCTTTACCATACTCTTTCTTTAAATAAACGCTTAATATTGCAATATCACTGGGATTTACCCCACTAATACGAGTTGCTTGGGCGATTGTTAGAGGTCTTATTTGTTCTAATTTTTGACGAGCTTCAGAGGCTAAATTTTTAACATTTTGATAATTGATATCAGATGGAATTTGCTTTTCTTCTAACTTAGCCATTTTTTCAACTTCTTTATAAGTTTTTTTGATATATCCTTCATATTTGGTCATGATTTCCACTTCTTCTTGTATTTCTTTATTGTAAGGTATCTTGGTAAATTCATTTAAAAAATTTAAAGTTATCTCTGGTCTTTTTAATAAATTTAAATAAGACATTGAGTTTGTTGGAACATTCATATTTTTTTCAATGAATTTTTCTTTAACATCAGTGGTTATTTTTAGTTTATTTTGCTTTAAAAATTCTTCTAATTCTTTTATTTTGGTTAGTTTATCTAAGTAATGTTTATATTGTTCATCAGTAATACTACCTGCTTTTTTGGCATACTCACGAAGTCTTAAATCAGCATTATCATGGCGAAGAATTAAACGATATTCGGCTCTTGATGTTAGCATTCGATAAGGTTCTTTAGTTCCTTTGGTTACTAAATCATCAATTAAGACCCCAATGTAAGCATCATTTCTTTTTAAAATTAAGGGTTCTTTGTCTTCTAGTTTTAAACTGGCATTAATACCAGCAAGAAGACCTTGAGCTGCTGCTTCTTCATAACCACTTGTACCATTTATTTGACCAGCTGTATAAAGATTTTTAATAATTTTATTTTCTAGGGATGGATAAATTTGTAGGGGATTAATTGCATCATATTCGATAGCATAAGCATATTTAGTTATAATAGCATTTTCTAAACCACTTAAACTGTGAACCATTTTTTCTTGAATATCTCTTGGCATAGAAGTAGAAAATCCTTGTAAATACCATTCATCATAATAAAGACTTTCGGGCTCTAAAAAAAGTTGATGACGTTCTTTATCTTTAAAACGCACGAGTTTATCTTCAATACTTGGACAATATCGAGGTCCAACTCCTGTAACATAACCTCCATACATCGCGGATTTTTCTAAGTTATCTAAAATTATTTTATGGGTATTTTGATTAGTATAAATTAAGTAACATTTTTGTTGTTCATTAGGATTATAAGTAGCTTTGTTATCACATGAAAAAGTCCAAAGTTCATCATCACCCTTTTCTTCTTGCATTTTGGAAAAGTCAATTGATGATGATTTAATTCTTTGAGGTGTACCCGTTTTTAATCTTTGAATTTCTAAACCATATTTTTTTAGATTATCACTTAGATGATTACTACGATCTTCTCCATGAGGTCCACCTTCCGTATTTTCACTACCAATTAAGATATTGGCTTTTAAATAAGTTCCCGTTGTTAAAATTACTGATTTACTATTAATTTCTTTACCATCAGATAAAATGACCCCTTTTACTTCATTATCTTTAATGATTAAATCTTCTACTTTAGCTTCTAAAATTTCTAGATTTGGGGTTTCTTCTAAAGCTTTTAACATATTTTTAGGATAAGTTATTTTATCTGCTTGAGCTCTTAGGGAACGAACAGCAGGACCTTTAGAATTATTTAGCATTTTGATTTGAAAATGAGAAATATCCGCGATTTTGCCCATAAGTCCTCCTAAAGCATCAATTTCTCTTACAATAATTCCTTTTGCTGAACCTCCAATTGAGGGATTACATGGCATATCGCCAATATTTTTTTTATTCATGGTAATTAGTAATGTCTTATGACCTTTAAAAGCGGCAATATGAGAAGCCTCAATTCCCGCATGACCACCACCAACAACAATTATATCGTAATTCATTTTTAACACATCCTTTATTTACCAAGACAAAATCTTTTAAAAATATTATCAATTAATTCATCTTCATAATATTCACCAATTATTTTACCTAAGTTTTCCCATGCACTTTTAAGTTCAATAGTAAGCATATCAATTGGAATATTGGCGGCATTATCTTTAATAACATTATTGATATTTTTTAAAGCTTCTTTGGCAAGGGTAATTTGTCTAGTGTTTGATAAATAATTTAATTTTTTAGATTCAAGATTTTCTAAACCAAAATTATTAATGATTTGGTCTTTTAATTCTTCAATTCCTTCCTTTTTTATAGTACTTCCTAAAATAATTGGTAATTTAGTTTTAATTGGTTCAAGCTTGGTTTCTAAATCAGTTTTATTAATGAAAACAAGATTATTTTTAGTTTCAAGTTGTTTTAAAAGTTCTTGTTCTTCACTAGTTATTTTTTCATTATTATTTAAAACTAAAATAGTTATATCTGCATCTTTCATGATTTGTTTACTTTTTTCAACTCCAATTTTTTCTACTACATCACTAGTATCTCTAATACCTGCTGTATCAATTAAGTTAAGTAAAATACCTTTATGAATTAAACTGCCTTCAATAGAATCTCTTGTGGTTCCTGAAATATTGGTAACAATTGCTTTATCTTGTTCTAGTAAAGCATTTAAAAGCGATGATTTACCAACATTAGGTTTACCAATAATCGCCACATTTATCCCCTTTTTGATTAATTCACCATTTTTAGATTCTTTTATTATTTGCTCTAATTCAGTCTTTACTTCAGTTAATATTGGGGTTAGATTTTCTTTTGTAATTTGTAGTTCATCAACATATTCAGGATAATCGATATTTACTTCAATATTAGATAATAAACCAACTAATTTTTCTCTTAAAGAAGTAATTAATTCGGTAGTTTTTCCGGTTAGATGATTCATGGCTAAGATTGATTGATTATCAGTTTGAGATTCTAATAAATCTTCAACTGATTCGGCTTCAAGTAGATTAATGCGACCATTTAAAAACGCTCTTTTAGTAAATTCACCAGGTTCAGCAAGGCGAGCTCCATGCAAAAGTAAAATTTCTAAGATTTTGTTAGTAACAGCATAACCACCATGACAATTAATTTCTACGATGTCTTCTAAAGTATAAGTTTTAGGGGCAAACATAACTGATACTAAAACCTCATCAATTTTTTCATTATTATCGATAATGTAACCATAATGAATAGTATGAGACTTACAATTTTTAATTTTTTGATTTGAAAAAACTTCACTTAAAATATTAAGTGATTCTTTACCACTCATTCTAATGATATTAATAGCTCCAATACCAATATTATTAGTAGAAATAGCCACAATAGTATCGTCCATGTTTTCACCCCACTTACTGCAAGGTATTATAGCAAACTAAAAAGAAATTGTCTATAACAAGAAAAGACCTATACTCACAAAGAATATAGGTCAAAAGTAAAGGTAGGTCTCCCAGTTTCTACATGCATTCTTTCAGATTAACTTACTCAAACTTGTTACAAAGTGTAGTGCAAGAAGAATAATTTACACCCTCTTTACTAATATCAAATAATTTTTTGCTTTAATATCCTATTATAAACACACTATTTTTATTTTTTCAAATATAAGCAAATGTTAGTAAGCAAAACAAAGCGGGGTCCGGGACGACAACCCGCCGTCCAACGGACCTAACTCGCAAGCTCAGTTTTATATGGCGTTCCTTTTTCTCCATTACCGTCTATTATTTTTACTGACGATGATAGATATACGACTGGCTGAACCCTGTCCGCATAACCCGCAGTGTTGTGGCCGACATAGCCAGACGAACACACATCGAACACATAGTCAGCACGAGAAGAATAAGGCGCTGGTGTCATTGTCCATGTATAACTACTTGTAAATAACCAATCATTTGTGTTACAACTTCCACTATCATATGAACTCATACTTCTTCCTAAACATGTTTCTCTTACTTTTCCTCCTACTGCGTAACCATAATCACTTGGATACATTAGTCCTATATATCCATCCCATGTTGTTGTTCTTGGTACTGTATCATTACAATTATTTCCTCCTCCTTTACTTTCACATTGTTCTTTGCCATTATGACTTCCTCTTTCTGCCTGATATGTTGCTTTTGCTGTCCATTCGCTTGTATTTCTAGTTGCAAATGTCCCTGTATTCCATTTTACTTTTGCTATCTTGTTCTTTGCTTCTTCACTTAGTCCACTACTTGTAAAGTTACATGTTTTATTTTTTTCTATTGAATCACTATAGCAACTCCCACTTCCTCTATTCCAATACAAACTTCCTCCGATTGTTGGGGTTCCACTATATACTTCTTGGGGATTTAATAGTTTCATTACATCTGCTTGGCTCCATTCATTTACTCCATATCCAACATTTATTCCTTCTGCACTACTATCCCAACTATAACTTCCTATACTTTCTGCTCTTATTATTTTTACTAAACTTTCTTGCCTTCCTCCATTATCTAAATTAGTTATGTTATTCATTACTCCGATGATTCGCCATAAGATTGGATTACCATCACCATCTCTATCTCCTATATCTATATAGTTATTTACAGTTGCTCCTACATATCTTATATTTGCTTCACTTGTATCATCAGCCATTAAATTTGTTGTATCTGTTTTAGCTAAATCTATAATATAATTAACAGCAATATCTGGGTCATATTCTTTAAAATACAAACTACATTTAGTTTTTACTTTATTTAACCCTTTTACTAATGGAGCCCATTCATTTTCATTCCATTCAATACTTGCTCCATTATCACATTCAGCGTGATCAAATACTAAATTTTCTTCATTACCTTTCTGAGGCATTTCATCTAATTGTTCATCACCTTTATAGAACGCAAAATAAATATCACTGTTGCCAAAATAATCTACTTTGCCTTTCATCATTGGAAATTCGGCACTTTCTGTAAAAGATGCGAATGTTTTATAAAGAAGAAATGATATACCTATTAATACTATTACACTTATACTTATTAAAACAATTTTTCTTTTTTTCTTGCTCTTATCCTCATATTTTTCTAGCTTCATTTATAATCACCTATTTTCGAATTAATTATAGCATTTGAGCCCCCCCCTAAGTCAAGTGGTAAATTAAGATTGAGTAGAAATATATGTCACCATATATAGCCCTCTCAGAACTGGACGTGCGCAGTTAACGCATCCAGCTCTTCA
>CANQIN010000014.1 GCA_947623995.1 uncultured Bacilli bacterium
TATGAAAAAGTCTCTAAAGAAAAAATAGTATTTTGATGATAAAGAGTTTTCGAGACTCTTTTTTTTTGCTATAATTAAAAAAGAGTTGGTGATGAAAATGGAAGAACAAAAGAAAAATTGGTTTAAAGAATTATTACCATATATAATTATATTAATAGTTGTTGTTTTAGTACGCTCATTTTTAGTGACGCCTGTAAGAGTTAGTGGAGAATCAATGGTTGATACTTTAGATGGTGGAGAAATCATGATTTTAAATAAATTAGGTGAGATTAAAAGATACTCAATGGTTGTTGCTGATATTGTTGTTGATGAAAAACGTGATGATACGGTTATTAAAAGAGTATATGGTTTACCTAATGAAAAAATTAAATGTGAAAATGGGATAATTTATATTAATGATAAAAAAATAGAAGATTCTTATGCTTATGGAACTACTTTTGATTTTGATGAAGTAAAACTAGGTGATGATGAATACTTTTTACTAGGTGATAATCGTATTGTATCTTTAGATAGTAGATATGTTGGACCTGTTAAAAAAAGTGATATTGAAGGAACAACATCATTTATAATTTGGCCATTTAAGAAATTTGGAAAAGTGGAGTAGAGTTAATCTTTATTTAAAATAGGAGAAAATTGTGGATAGGTTGTTTTTAGAAGTTCCCTCTATAAATAGAAAAAAAGAGGCATTAGATTATTTAGATGAAAATATTAAAGATAATTCTGAATTAAACGGCACAGGTAGTATGAGTATGTGTCTTAAAGGTTCAACTTATGAAGAATGGTTATTAGAACTCGAAAAAAGAAAAAATTTAGAATATTTAAAGAAAATAAATCGATGTCAATCAAAAACCTTTTTTGTAGTTAGAGAAAATGATAATAAAATAGTTGGAATGATAAATGTAAGATATAATATTCCTAAAAAGTTATTAAATACTTGGGCTTCTCATATAGGTTATGGAATTAGACCAACGGAAAGAAAAAAAGGATATGCTAAAATTGCCTTATATTTAGGATTACTTGAAGAACAAAAATTAGGAGAAGAAAAAATATTATTAGAGTGTAGTGTTGATAATATTGGTTCTAATAAAACTATTTTAGCATTAGGTGGCAAGTTAGAAAAAACGAAGCTTGATGAATATGATAATACTATGACTAATTATTATTGGTTTAATGTGAATGAAGCAATTGAAAAAAATTGTAATTATTATAAAAATTTTATTGTAGATAAAGCAAAAACTAGCCAAAGCAACTTATAGTTGCTCAAAAAAATAAACATGCAAATAATAATTGGTAGAAAAAAATTAATAGCAACTTTAAAATTATTATTGGAGGCGAGGAAAATGAATTTTGCAGAAAACTTACAAAATTTAAGGAAAAAGAAGAATATGACTCAAGATGAATTAGCAGAGAAATTACAACTATCTAGACAGGCAGTTTCAAAATGGGAAAGTGGATCAGGTTATCCGGAAACAGAGAAAATTATATCTATATGTGAAATTTTTGATTGTAGTATGGATGAATTAGTTAGAGGAAAAATAACTTTAGATAAAAAGGATAATTATGATTTAGTAATGAGTACATCTGCTAAGCAAGTTTCTATAGCAGTGACTTTAATCTTACTTAGTGTTTCGATATTTTTAACTATTATTGGTTTATCACCAGATGTAGAACAATCTAGTTTAATTGGTATCTGTGTTATCTTATTAGGTGTAGCTTTTGCGGTTCCATTATTTATTGTTAATGGTTTTAAAATAGAAGAATTTAAAAAGAAAAATCCTATTTTAAATAATGTTTATAATGAAAATGAAGTTGAAGTTGGGAAAACCAAATATACCAAATTTACAGCAATTGGAATATCTATTATCTTAATGGGTGTTATGATCATGATGCTATTGCTTGGTTTAAAAATTGGCGGTGAAGAAAGTTCTTTACCCGTTGCAATATTAATGTATTTTATTACTATTGGTACTTCAATAATTGTTTATGCAAGTAATATGAAAGAAAAATTTGATATTCTAAAATATAATAAAGAAAATACTTTAGAATATAAGGAAGTTAAAAATAAAGTTGGTAAAATATGCGGAATAATTATGCTAATTACAACAATTATCTTTCTTATATGGGGATTTACTTTAAATATGTGGGAAATAAATTGGCTGGTATATCCTATTGGTGGTATATTATGTGGCATTATTTCAATTATATTTGAAAAGGATCTAAAGTAATTTAGAAACATTTAATTGTGTTTTGAAAATGATGGATATTGTAATTTTTTTGAGGTAGATTTGTTTAAAATCTGCTTTTTTCATGATATAATTAATCTGTAATTAAAAAAATTAAATATAAAATGAAAGTAGGTGTATATATGTCTAACAAAATAATTGAAGTTCAAAATATTAAAATAAATGTAACCAATATTAACGAAAAAGATTATATTTGTATTTCAGATATAGCAAAAGCCAAAAGTAGTAATTCAAGAGCTGCTGATGTTATTAGAAACTGGTTGCGTAATAGAAGTACATTAGATTTTTTAACTACTTGGGAACAAATTTATAATCCTAATTTTAAAGTGTTCGAATCTGAACACTTTAGAAAACAGGTTGGTTTATTGACATTTACACCTAGTGTTACAGAGTGGTGTGAAAGAACAAATGCTATTGGAATATATTCTAAAATGGGTAAATATGGTGGAACATATGCACATAAGGATATTGCATTTGAATTTGCTTCAGCCATAAGTCCAGTATTTAAATTATATTTAATAAAAGAATTTGAAAGATTAAAAGAGTTAGAAAATCAAAATAGAGAATGGGATGTAAAAAGAATACTTACAAAGAATAATTATTTAATTCATACAGATGCAATTAAAAATTACATTTTACCTGATAATGATTTTTATAAAAATAAAGAATGGTTAAAATATGCTGAAGAAGCAGATATTCTTAATGTAATATTATTTCATACTACTGCTAAAAAATGGAGAGAATTAAATCCAAAGTTAGCAAAAAATTCAAATGTAAGAGATTATGCATCCATTAATGAATTAACTGTTTTATCAAATTTAGAATCGCATAATGCTGAGCTAATTAAAGAAGGAAAATCAAAAGAAGAAAGATTTGAAATATTAAGTGATATATGTAAATATCAATTGGATATTCTTAATAATGCCGAAAAAATTAAATTATCAAATGAAAAAGGTAGTGATTAAATGTCAAATACTTTTAAATACCTTATAAGTAAAAATAGAAGAAAATAAAAAGTTAGAATTATAAAAATGAAGGAGTAATGATTTAAAATGAGTATAATTTCAGTTGCTAGTGGTTCGTCATGTTGGCGAGGATTAGAGTATTATAAAAGTCAAAAAATTAAAAATATAAAAAAAATAAATAATAACGAATATACAAGTATTGTTTTAGGAAATAAAGATTATAATGTTTATCTTAATTTAGAACATCCTAGAAAATCAACATGCAATTGTCCTCTAGCTAATGGAAAACGAATTATTTGTAAACATATTGTTGCAACTTATTTTAGTGCTGTTCCAAATAGTGCTAAAATTTTTGAAGAAGAACAAAAAAAATTACAACAAGAATATGAAGAATATGAAAAAAGACAATACCAAAATGCTATAAAGCATTTACAAAAAATGTCAAAAAAAGAATTAATTAAAGAACTTGTTTATATTTTTAACTATGCTCCAGAATGGATTTATACTGACTTTGTTAAAAAATATGATATAGAAGGATAAATTTGTAAATATTATGATAAAAAATTGATTGGAGATGAGAATATGGAAAAATTAGAAGAACAAAATAATTTACTAATATATAAAAATAAAGATGGCAATGTAGTTGTTGATGCAATTTATAAGGATGAAACTTTATGGCTTACTCAAAAAGGAATGGCTAAAGTCTTTGATTGTTCTACAGATAATATATCGCTACATTTAAAAAATATTTTTAAAGACAATGAACTTGATGAAAAGTCAGTTGTCGAGGATTCCTCGATAACTGCTTCAGATGGAAAAAATTATAAAACTAAAATATATAATTTAGATGCTATAATAGCAGTTGGTTATCGAGTTAATTCTAAAAAAGCAACTGAATTTAGAATATGGGCGACTAAAATTTTAAAAGAATATATGATAAAAGGTTTTGCTTTAAATGATGAAAGATTTATAAATGGAAGTAAATTTAGTGCTAAATATTTTGATGAATTGTTAGAAAGAATTAAAACTATTCGAGTCAGTGAAAGAATGTCTTATCAAAAAATTACTGATTTATTTATTGCAACATCAACTGACTATAATCCAAATTCAGAAGAAGCATATACCTTTTTTAAAATCGTCCAAAATAAACTACATTATGCAATAAGTAATCATACCGCTGCTGAATTAATCTATACAAGAGCTAATGCGAGTAAAGAACATATGGGGCTTACTAATTGGAAAATAGCCCAGACGGATTAATATTTAAATATGATGTTACGATAGCTAAAAACTATTTAACTGAAGATGAATTAAATAAATTAAACCGTTTAACTATAGCATTTTTAGATTATGCTGAAGATATGGCATATGAACATAAAGTTATGACTATGAATGATTGGATAAATACAACTGATAAATTATTAAAATTTAGAGAGAAAAAAATTTTAAACCATTCTGGTAAAATATCTCATAAAGAAGCAGCAGATAAAGCTGAAAAAGAGTATGAAAAATATCGAGTAATTCAAGATCAAAAATATATATCTTCAATGGATGAATTTTATAATAAATATCTTAAAGAAAGTAGTAATAGTTAAAAATATTAATTGTGTAATCCAGAAAAAAATTATGATTAAAAAAATTCTTAGAAAAATGCAATTATAATAAAGTAAAAAATAAATATTAAAATATTTATTTATCTAATTTGGTCGTCACTGCCGACCAAATTATCTCTAAATGAAAAGAAAGGAAGTGTTTTAATGGCTTATAAAAATAAAAATGAAATACTTGTTTTATTTGATAATGTTGAAGATTATTTAAATTTATATTTTAATGATAAATATAAAATAAGTGAAAAAGGTAATAATGTAATTAAAAAAGAAATTGGAAGTGAAAAAAATGAATGAAAATAAAGTAAATATTAATTGGTATCCAGGTCATATGGCTAAAACCAAAAGAATGATTAAAGAAAAATATGCTTTAATAGATGTTGTTTATGAATTAGTTGATGCTAGAATTCCTTTTTCTTCTAAGATTAAGGATTTATACGATATAGTTGGTAATAAACCTAAAATTTTAATTATGACTAAAAAAGATTTATGTGATTTAAAATATACTAATAGTTGGATTAAGTATTATGAAAATTTAGGTTATAAGGTTTTATTAGTTGACTTAAATAAGAGTGATGATATTAATTTAATTTATGAAGCAACATTTGAATTGATGAAAGATGCATATGAAAAAAGAAAAAATAAAGGTTTAAAAAATGAAGAAGTTCATGCATTAGTAGTTGGAATTCCAAACGTTGGCAAATCAACACTTATTAATAAACTTTGTGGTAAAAAGGTTGCTAAAGTAGAGAATGCTCCAGGGATAACTAAAAGTTTAACATGGTTAAAAGCTAAAAATAATTTATTATTACTTGATACGCCAGGTATTTTATGGCCTAAATTAAATCAAGAAGAAGAAGCTTTAAATTTAGCTACTTTTACGGCTATTAAAGAAGAAATTTTACCGATTGATGATGTAGCTGTTCATATTATTAAAAAATTACATGAATATTATCCTTTAATTTTAAAAGAAAAATATGATATTATTAATATTGATGATTGGTTAGAAGTTTATGAAATTATTGGCAAGAAAATTGGGGCAATTAGAAATGGGGAAGTTGATTTTAATGTCGTTTCTAAGAAAATCATTCATGATATAAGAGGAGAAGTTATTAAAAATATTACATTTGATAATAGATAGGGTGTTAATGTGAAAACAGAAGTTGATTTAAAAAAATATGAAAAAGAATTATATAAAGAAGGTTATCATTTAATTTGTGGCTGTGATGAAGCAGGACGAGGTCCCCTAGTCGGACCAGTTGTTGCTGGAGCGGTTATTTTACCTGTTGATTATGAGTTAGTTGGTTTAACTGATTCTAAACAATTGAGTGAAAAAAAACGAGATTATTATTTTGCTAAAATTAAAGAAGATGCCATAAGTTATGGAATTGGTATTGTCTCTGCTAAAAAAATTGATGAAGTAAATATTTATGAAGCAAGTCGTCTTGCTATGAAAGAAGCCATTAGTAAATTAAGTGTCAAGCCCGATTATGTTTTAACTGATGCCATGCCAATGCCAGGATATGAAATTCCAGTTAAGTCTATAATTCATGGTGATGCCTTATCTTTAAGTATTGCGGCGGCCAGTGTTTTAGCCAAAGTAACGCGTGATGATATCATGAAAAAAATGGCATTAGAACATCCCGAATACGAGTTTGAACGCCACAAAGGATACCCAACAAAAAGACATTTGGAACTCTTAGAACTTTACGGTCCCACAAAAGATTATAGGTTTACTTATAAGCCAGTTCGTGATTTAATTATAAAAGGTGGTAGTTGTGAAGTTAAAAATAAATAAACAATTTTGGTTAGAAACATTTATTGCAACTCTATATTTTTGGGCAGTTGAAATCATTTTTCGCGTAGTAGAAAGCTACAATGTTTTTTCTTGGGCAACCTTTAGAATTCTATTAAGCTCTTTTGCTATTTGTTTATTTTTAAATTTTATAACATCTTTTTTTCATAATATTAAAATAAGTCGGATCGCTAATTTAATTTTATTAAGTATAATATCTGTTTATTCTTTAACGCAAGCGGGATTATTAAATTTTATAGGGCTTTATATGTCTTTAGGAACTAGTAGTCAATTTGGAGCTGTTACAAGTTATATATTAGATTTTATTAAAAGTTTAAAATTAGAATATTATTTAATCTTATTACCATTAGCTATTTATATAATTTATATTATTTTAATGCATAAAAAACAAGAATCAAAACCTTTTTTTGATATTAGAAATCGTTTAATTATAATTATCAGTTTTTTAATAGCAATTTTATTATATTATTTAACCCTTATTTTACCTTTTATGCAAAATCCTTTACAATTAGTTTCTAATATTGATGCTTTTCATAATCCTACTAATTCTAGTATAGCTGTTAATCAATTTGGAGTTAATATGTATGGTCTTCTTGATATTAAAGATTTAATTTTTCCTTACCAAGATGAAGGAAATGTAAATATTAATAATGAAGAAATAAATGAAGATGAAAATAGTCGAAAGTTTGATGATACAGCCTGGAAAATGCTTCAAGAAAGTACTACTAATAATACTTATAAAAATTTAAATAATTATTTTATGAATCGTTCTATAACTTCTAAAAATGATTATACTGGATATTTTGAAGATAAAAATTTAATTATCTTAATGTTAGAATCAGTAAATCAAGTAATAGATAATGCTGAGTATTTTCCTAATTTTGCTAAATTAATGGAACATGGATGGTATTGGGAAAATAACTATAGTCCAAGAAATTCTTGTTCAACAATTAATAATGAAGAAAGTGGAATGACTTCATTATATACTATTAATAATATTTGTACAGGTAATATTTATAAAGATAATACTTATTTTGAATCAATTTTTAATTTATTTAATAATAAAGATTATAAAACTTTAAGTTTTCATGATTATAATGAAGATTTTTATGCTAGAAAAACTATTCATAAAAATTTATATAGTAGTCATTTTTATGATATAACTGATGTTAAAGATTATGGTTTTGAAGAACTTCATTGGCCTAATGATGCTGAATATGTAAAAAAAATAACTCCTTATTTTGTTAATGAAGATAAATTCTTTGTATGGTTTACAACGGTAAGTGCTCATCATCCTTATAGTGAAAGTGATTTAGGTAACTTATATTATGATTTATTTAGTGATGAGAATTATGATGATTCGGTAAAAGAATATTTATCTAAAGTTAAAGTAACAGATGATGCTTTAGGAGTTTTATTAGATGAACTAGAAGAGAATGATATTTTAGATGATACTGTAATAATTTTATATGGTGATCATTATCCTTATGCTTTATCAGATGAAGAAGTAGATTCATTTTTACCATATGATGTTTCTAAAGGTTTTGAAATTGAAAAAACACCATTCTTAATTTATAATTCCTCTATTGAACCTCAAATTTTTGAAACTAATACTTCTTATATTAACTTAACACCTACCGTAGCTAATTTATTTAATTTAGATTATGATCCAAGATTATATTTAGGTGAAGATTTATTTAGTGATAATTTAACTAATCGCGTTATTTATGCGGATGGTTCATGGCAAGATGATATAGCTATTTATAATTCAGCTAGTTCAAGTATTGATTATCTAGGTGAAAAGATTTATACTACAGAGGAGTTGCAAAGAATTAATCAGGATGTAATGAATAAAATTAGAATGAGTAATTTAGCAATAAGTGAAAATTATTTTAATTATTTAGAAGAAGGTTTAAAAGAATACAAGAAAGGATTAGATGATGAATAAATTAATGATTGTGGAATCACCACATAAAAGTAAAACAATTGGGGCTTTTTTAGGTAAAGATTTTAAAGTTGTATCTAGTAAAGGTCATATTATGGATTTAGCTACCTCTGGTAAATTTGGTTTAGGTGTTGATGTTAATGGTGATTTTAAAGCTACTTATATTCCCATTAAAGGAAAGAAAAAATTAATTAGTGATTTAAAAAAAGATGTTAAAGATGCAAGTATTGTTTATTTAGCAACTGACCCAGACCGAGAAGGAGAAGCAATATCTTGGCATTTAAAAGAAGCATTAAATATTAAAGAAGATGATTATGTCAGAGTAACATTTAATGAAATAACCAAAAATGTTGTGTTAAATGCCATTGATAATCCTAGAAAAATAGATGATGAATTAGTTAAAAGTCAAGAAACAAGAAGAATCTTAGATCGAATTATTGGTTTTAGATTAAGTAAATTAATGCAAAGTAAAACAGGGGGTAAATCTGCTGGTAGAGTTCAAAGTGTTGCTTTAAAATTAATTGTTGATCGAGAAAGAGAAATTCTAGCTTTTGTTCCGGAAGAATATTGGACAATTACAGCTATCTTTAATGATTTTGAAGCTGATTTAGAAAAATATCAAGATAAAAAAATTAAAATTGACAGTGAAGAAGAAGCTAATGATATTTTAAATAAATTAAATAATGCTTTTAAAATTAAAAGTGTTGAAGAAAAAGAAAGTAAAAGAAGTAGTAAACCAGTTTTTAAAACGACAACAATGCAACAACTAGCATCTTCAAAACTAAATTTTCCTCCTGCTAAAACGATGAGAATAGCCCAAAAACTATATGAAGGGGTTAGTCTTGGTGGGGAAAGTGTTGGTTTAATTACTTATATGCGTACCGATTCTGATCGAGTAAGTCCCGAATTTGTTAGTGAAACTAAAAAATATATTGAAACTAATTTTGGTAAAGAATATGTAGGTACAATTAAAGTAAGTAAGAAAAAAGAAAATGTTCAAGATGCTCATGAAGGTATTAGACCAACAAGTATTAATAGAACCCCAGAAAGTATTAAAAAATATTTAGATAGTGATGAATATAAATTATATAATTTAATTTATAAAAGAGCTTTAGCAAGTATTATGGCTTCAAGTAGATTAAATAACACAACTGTACTTTTAGATAATAATGATTATCTATTTAAAGCAACAGGTTCTGTTTTAACATTTGATGGTTACTTAAAAATTTATGCCGAATTTGAAGACCAAAAAGATACAATCTTACCAGATTTAAAAAATTATCAAAGTAATGTAATTGTTTCTAATGAAATTAAAAAAGAGCAACATTTTACTAAACCAGAACCAAGATATACGGAAAGTTCTTTAATAAAAGAAATGGAAAGTTTAGGTATTGGAAGACCTAGTACCTATGCTCCAATAATAACGACTTTAAAAGAAAGAGAATATGTAAAATTGGAAGATAAAAAGTTTTTTCCAACTGAAATTGGTATTGAAACAACTGATAAATTACAAGAATTTTTTAAAGATATTATTAATGTTAAATATACAGCTAATATGGAAAATGAATTAGATTTAATTGCTGAAGATAAATTAAATCATATAAAAGTCTTAAAAGAATTTTATAATGATTTTGAACCATTAGTAGAAACAGCTTTTTCTAAAATGGAAAAAAAGGAAGCAAAAGAAACTGGAGAAATTTGTCCAGAATGTGGTAATCCTTTAGTTATTAGAAGAGGAAAATATGGTGAGTTTACAGCATGCTCTAATTATCCTGAATGTAAATATATTAAAAAGCAAGAAAAAGTTATTGTAAGTGTTTGTAAATGTCCTAAATGTGATGGAGAAATTATCGAAAGAAAAACTAAAAGAGGTAAAATATTTTATGGATGTAATAATTATCCAAAATGTAATTTTGCAAGTTGGGATAAACCAACTGGAGAAATTTGTCCAGAATGTAATAGTTTGTTAGTTGAAAAAAAGAATAAAATAGTTTGCTCAAATTGTGATTATCAAAAATAGGAGGGTTTGTTAATGAATGAAGATTTATATTTTATTAGAGAATATGATTATGAAAAATTAGATTATTTAAGAAGAAATACTACTTTAAGTCCCATAATATCTTTAAAAGTTTTAAAGAAAAGATTAGAAGCAGAATATAGTAAAAGACAACTTATTAAATATAATCTAAATGATAATATTGATAATTATTTAGAAGAAGCTAATATTTTTGAATACTTGTGTCGAATAAAAGTATGGAAAAATAGATATACTGATTCGTGGCTTAAATATGGGGATAAAATGAGTTTAGCAGAGTATTCAATTATGGCTTTAAATGGTTTAATTAAAGAAGAAAAATTAATTAGAAATTATTGTAAAAGATAGTGTCAAAACACTTCTTTTTTATTGCTACTATTTTAATAAATTGCTATGATAATTATAAGAAAGGATTGGATAAAATGGAAAATAAGAAAAAGAAATATACAATAATTTCATTAAGCATAATAGGTTTAATTCTATTAGTAATAGGTATTTCATATGCTTTATGGATAATAACAAAGGAGCAAACAGGAGAAAATGTTGTTAATTCAGCCTGTTTAAGTATTGATATTGAAAGTGAATCAGATGATATAAGTTTATTAAAAACATATCCAATCTTAGATAGTGAAGGAGAAAAACTAAAACCATATAAATTTAGTGTCCATAATAAATGTAGTGATATAGCAACATATCAAATAAATCTAGAATCATTAAGTAAAGTATTAGAAGCAAATAGATTAAATCCCAATTATTTAAAAGTAAAATTAAATGAAGTAGGGCAAGAAGGAATAGAAAAAGTATTAGGAGAAACTAGTCCGACAGATACAACAATAGCAAATACCTATGAAGCCCATAAATTAATGAGTGGATATTTAGAAGCAAATGAAACAAAGAATTTTGAATTAAGATTATGGGTAGATGAAAAAGTAACAGTAGAAAATGCCGATTCTATGAATAAAGAATTTAAAAGTAAAATAACTGTGACTTCAACATATCTTGAAGAAGATGATGTACCACCAACAAGTAGCTTAGCTTTATCAGTATGTGATGACACTATAACAGCTACAGCAACCGCAACTCCATATAAAAATAAAAGTATTTCAAAATATGAATATCAAATAGATGAAGAAGAATGGCAAGATGGAAGTGAAACAAAAGAATTTACAGATCAATCAATTGGAAATCATACCATAAAACTAAGAGTAACGGATAATTTAGGAGCAACAAGTGAAGTAGAACAAACTATTAATATAGTTGAAACTACAAGTGCAGTACTTTTAGGCAAAGAAATCCAATTAGTAACCAGTGGAAATGGATTATATAAGGTTAGCCATTGTGGAATAAGCGGAACAACAAATGATTATGGCTTTAATCATGAAGAATATAGATATGCAGGAGTAAATTATACAGATGCACAAACACCATATGTTCATAACTATGTCAAATTTAATAATGAAATCTGGAGGATTATAGGCTTAGTAAATGTGAAAACATCAAGTGGAGTGGAACAAAGAGTAAAAATAGTAAGAACAGATGGAGTAAATAATCAAAAAGCATATGGAAACTATGCATGGGATAGACCATCAGGATATACAAATAATTGGACAACATCAAAATTGAAAGATATGTTAAATGGAATATATTATGAAAATAGTACAGGAGAGTGTTATACAGGAAATAATGGAAGTACAGCATTAGAAAATACATGTGATTTTAATGCAGGAACAGAATTGCCCAAAGGTTTAAATGATACAGCAAGACGTATGATAGATAAAGAAGTAATTTGGAATATCGGAGGAAGTAGTACACACAATAATGTAACAGTAAAACAATTTTATGAAAGAGAGAGAGGAACAAGTACAGGAAGTAGTAATACTTATCCAGCAGAATGGAGTAGTACCACAGATGTAGGAGAAAAATATAATGGAATAGGATTAATCTATCCGAGCGATTATGGATATGCAACAAACGGCGGAAATATAGGAAGAGAAACGTGTTTTGCAAAGGAATTATATTATTGGGATAATATAAATGAAAATATTAATTATAAGAGTGAATGCGGTGCTACAGATTGGTTAAAACCAAATAGTGGAAATTTATGGACTTTATCGCCGTATTCCTCTGACCCCTACAGTGCATTCTATGTGGGTTCATCAGGGTATGTCAACGGCTACTTTGCCATCAACGCGTCTGGGGTCTGGCCAACAACTTATCTTACTAAAAATGTAACTATAAAGTCTGGTGAAGGTACTTATTCTGAACCTTATGAGTTACAACTTAATGCTTAGTGTGTAAATATTTTTATACACTTTTTTCTTTGCTTGCTATTTTCTTTTTTTTCTATATTTGATATGATAAATATGAATGAGGAATGTTATGAAATATGAAGTTGAAGGTAAATTATTAGATGTATTAATTGTTAGAAAACCAAATAAAAATGTTTATATGAGTTTTAAAGATAGTCATACTATTTTAGTGACAGCTAATCGTTTAATAAGTGAAAAACAAATTAAACAAATCTTAGATAAAAATTATAAATATTTAATTAAAATGTTAGATAGAAAAAAATTAGAAGAAGAAAAAGATAGTTTTTTTTGGTATTTAGGTAAAAAATATATTCCAGTTTTTAATGAAAATTTTAAAACTGTTAGTTTTGATAGTGATTTTATTTATGCTAAGAATGAAGCTATGCTAAATAAATTTTATAAAAATGAATGTATTAGAATCTTTTCTAGTGAAGTAAATAGAATTATTCCTTATTTTGATAATATACCTAAATTTACTTTAAAAATTAGAACCATGAAAACTAGATGGGGAGTTAATAATCGTGGGAATAATACGATTACTTTAAATAGTGAATTATTAAAAAAAGATTTAGATTTATTAGATTATGTTATTATTCATGAGTTGTGTCATTTTTATGAAGCCAATCATAGTAATCGTTTTTGGGCTCATGTCTATAAATATTATCCTAATTATAAAGAAGCTAGAAAGAGGTTAAGAGCATGATTACATCATTATCAAATTCAAAAGTAAAAGAATGGACAAAATTAAAAGATAAAAAGTATCGTGATGAGACTAATACTTTTTTAGTAGAAAGTGAACATTTAGTAGATGAGGCTTTAAAAAAAGGAGTAGTAAAAGAATTAATTAGTTTAGAAAATCCTAAATATCAAGATGCTATTATTGTAAGTTATGAAGTTATGAAAAAAATAACTAATCAAGTAACCCCACCAAATGTCTGTGCCGTTTGTAATAAATTAAAGAGTGATGAAGTAAAAGAAAGTGCTTTATTATTAGATGATATAAGTGATCCAGGAAATTTAGGAACAATTATTAGAAGTGCTGTTGCTTTTGGTTTTAAAAATATCATATTATCTTTGCATAGTGTTGATGTTTATAATCCTAAAGTTATTAGAAGTAGTGAAGGAATGATTTTTCATGTAAATATTATTTATAGTGATTTAATAGATTTTATAAATAATCATTCTTTTCTAACAATTTATGGAACAAGCGTTATTAATGGTAAAAAATTAAGTGATCTAAAATTTAATAAACAAGTAGGAATTATTATTGGTAATGAAGGAAGAGGGATGAGTGAAGATTTAAAATATTTTTGTAAGGATTTAATATATATTCCGATGAATAAAACTTGTGAATCATTAAATGCTGGAGTAAGCGCAAGTATTATAATGTATGAAATAAGTAAGGTGGATTATGAAGGATAAATTATATGTAGGTTATATTTGTGGTACTCATGGTATTAAAGGAGAATTAAAAGTCTTAAGTGATTTTGAAAAAAAAGAACATGCTTTTAAGGTAAATAATAAAATTATGATTGATAATATTGAACATACGATAACAAGTGTTAGATATCATCAAAATAAAATCTTAATTACAATTGATTCTTTACATAATATTAATGATGTATTAGAATATGTTAAAAAAGAAATTTATATTAAAAGAGAAAATTTAAATTTAGATAGTTATTTAATGGAAGATTTAATTGGTTTTAAAATAATTGAAGATGAAGAATTAGGAGTTGTTAAAAATATTCTAATTACTAAAGCTGGTTATCTTTTAGAAATAGATAAAAATTTTTATATTCCCTTTGTTCCATCTTATATTAAAGAAGTTGATGTTAAAAATAAAAAAATAATTGTTAATCATGCAAAGGAGTTAAGATTATGAAAATCGATATTTTAACTTTATTTCCAAATATGTTTACTGGTTTTTTAGAAGAATCAATAATTAAAAGAGCAATAAATATAAATGCGGTAAAGATTAATTTAATTAATTTTCGTGATTTTTCTAAACTTTCTAATCATCAAGTAGATGATACCCCTTATGGGGGCGGGAGAGGAATGGTTTTAAGATGTGAACCAATTATTGATGCTTTAGATAGTGTTAAGACAAATGATTCTAAAGTAATTCTTTTAAGTCCTCAAGGTAAAACTTTTAATGAACAAAAAGCTTTAGAGTTAAAAAACGAAAAACATTTAATTTTAATATGTGGTCATTATGAAGGATTTGATGAGCGAATAAGAAATTTTGTTGATGAAGAAATATCAATAGGTGATTATGTTTTAACTGGTGGGGAATTACCAGCCATGGTTATTACAGATTCTATCGTAAGATTATTACCAGATGTTATTAAGAAAGAATCTTACTTAAATGATTCGTTTATGAATAATTTATTAGATTATCCAACCTATACAAAACCACCAATCTTTAGAGATATAAAAGTTCCTGATGTCTTACTTAGTGGTCATCATGAAAACATTAAAAAATGGCGAGAAGAAGAAGCTTTTAAAAATACTAAAAAGAAAAGAAATGATTTATTAGAAAAGAAGTGATTTTATGAGTTATATTATTCATAAAGATGAAAAAAAGAAAAAAATTACTAGTGTTTTAAAAATGGAAGAACCATTTATTATGAAACCTAAACTTCAAAAACGTCAAAAAATGTTAGATATTGAAGAAATCCAAATAGTAGATAAAGATATCAAAGAAACTATTTGTAAGAAAAAATTTGATCGTGTTTTTAAAAGATTAACAAAAATTAGTCTAGAAGTTATGGATGGAACATCAGATGAAGGCGATGCTATAATGGCTTTAAATGAAATATTAAAAACTAAAGAAATATTATTAGATCAATATCTTCATCATTTATCTAAATTAGAAGTAAAGAAAATGTTAAAAAAATTAGAATTTTTAGAAGAACAAATAAAAGATTATTTTGTTAATTTAAATTATCAAAATAATCTTATAAATGAAGAAGAAAAAGGTAAGAGTAGATAAGAGTTTACGTTTAAAAATGTAAACTTTTTTTAAATTATATAAATAATAAAATGAGATATGTTAAGATAATAATAGAAAGTAGGAATATCATGGAAGAAAAGAAAAATAATAAAAAGAAAATATTAATTTATTCAATATTAGGAATAATAACAGTATTAATTGTAACATTAACTATTACTTATGCATATTGGATACTTACAAGACAGCAAACTGGTGAGAATGTAGTTAATACAGCATGTTTAAATATTACATTTACTGGAGAAAATGATATAAGCTTAGATAAAGCTTATCCAATGAATGAAGAACAACTAGAAAAGTTTTTTAGCAAGTGCAACACCATATCATTTTACGATTCATAATGAATGTGATGATTTAGCAAATGTCATAATTAATTTAGAAAGTTTAAATGCTGGAGAAGAAAAACAATTAGAAGACCAATATATTAATGCTGTATTATATCAAACAAATTATAAAGTAAATCTATTTAAAAATAAACAATTAACAGAGGAAGTATTAAACGATGAAAATAAAGTTATAAAGGATTCATTACATGCTTATAAATTGCATAGTTTTACGTTAAAAGGCGATGAAACTAAAGACTTTAATCTATTACTATATATGGATCCAGATACCCCAATGGAAGAAGATAATATGAATGCCAGTTGGAAAGGTAAGATAACTTTAAGCAGTGAATATACAGATGATAAATTTATTAATGCTGGAAAATTAAGAGAAGTATCTTCAAGTGATGACCAAGGAATGTGGGAGTATAAAAACAAATTAATAAAAATAGAAATTCAAGATGAAATTAAATCAATAAATGAAGGTGAATTAATTTATGGACCATTTGATGAAAGCAGTACTGGTGACAGTTCTATTGAAAGCTATGTTATATGTGAAGCAGAAGATACTAATTGTATAGGATATTTACAAGGTGATGGTGGTGTCAAATTAAATGCTAATAGTAGTAATTTATTTAGTGAATTTAGCAATGTTACCAATATAATTGGTTTAGAAAATTTAGACACAAGTGAGGTAACTAATATGTCTGGTATGTTTAATTCTTGTAGCAGTTTAAAAAGTTTAGATTTAAGTAGTTTTGATACATCTAATGTTACAAGTTTGAATAACATGTTTAATGAAATGAGTAATTTACAAGAATTAAATTTAAGTAATTGGAAATACAATGATAGTATTACTAGTGATTTTAGTAAACAATCAGGATTAAATACATGTACATCACTTGAAAATATAATATTAGAAAATGTTGATACCAGTGAAGTAACAGATATGAGTAATATGTTTGCAAGTTCTCAAACTATCAAAGAACTTGATTTAAGTAGTTTTGATACTTCTCATGTAACAACAATGAGTGGCATTTTTGGAGGTGCAGTTGGTTTAACAAAAATAAACATAAGCAATTGGAATTTAAGCAGTCTTGTAGATAAACCTAGTATGTTTGCTGGAAATAATATATTAGATACAATTAATGCAATAAATATTGTATTCCCAAAAAATAGTAGTGGTTTCTTTTCTACTTTACTTGGTTTAAAAAATATAACATTAAAGAATATTAATACAAGTAGTGTAACAGATATGAGCGAAATGTTTTCAATATGTACTAATCTATCAGAATTAGATTTAAGTGAATTTGATACTAGAAATGTAACAAATTTTAATAATATGTTTGCGCTTAATAGTAATTTACAATCAATAACTTTTGGAACTAATTTTGTCCATAAACCTGAAGCAACAATAGTTGGAATGTTTGGTAGTTGCCCATCGCAAGATAGACCAAGTGATTCATCTTGGCAAGATGTAAGTTTTTGATTAAATAATCAATATATGTAATTTTTAGCATAAAATTAATTATGGCTCTTGTTTTGAAGGTTAATTTATGGTACAATCAATATGCTTTTTAAAAAAAGTGATGTGTTATCCGCTAGAAAAGTCCTATGATAGCATGTAATAAAAAGTTAGAAAGGATGTTTAATATGGCAAATTTAGTCGACAAAATTAATGAAAAACATATTCGTAAAGATATTCCTGAAATTAGAGTAGGTGATATTGTCCGGGTTGATGTTTGGGTAAAAGAAGGTAAGAAAGAACGTATTCAAGCTTTTGAAGGTATTGTAATTGCTAAAAAAGGTGGATCTGTTTCTGAAACCATTTCAGTGCGTAAAAAATCTGGAAGTGTTGGTGTAACTCGTATTTTCCCTGTAAATGCTCCAACTATTGATAAAATAGTAGTTGTTAAAAAGGGTATGGTTAGAAGAGCGAAACTTAACTTCATTAAGAATATGCGTAAAGAATATAAGGTTAAAGAAAGAAATTAAACAAATTTCTTTTTTTTACGACAAAAGATTAGTTTATTTGTCATTTACAAATTTTAGAGCAAAAGCATATAATAGCAAGTTGAGGAGGTAAATTATGCATCATAAAATACGTAAAGAATACATGTATTATGATTTTTTAGAACATGCATTTAATATTAAATATTTATTAAATGATTATGCTATAGAAAATAATCATTTAATTATTAAATTATCTTTTAGAGAATTTTTAAATTATTATGAAGAAGTTTTAAATGTTTTGTTAACAGATGATGTAGTAGTTGATTTTTTAGATTATAATAGTTTATTAGAAAAATTATTATACTATTCATTATATAGAATCACTAAAGAATCAGATGACTATTATATTTATTTAGAACAATATGAGTCATATCATTTTATTAATAAAGATAAATTATCTTTAAAAGAACAATTAGCGTTCTATAATTTAGATGCTTTAAAAAATTTAGGTTATAAAGCAAATTTAACTAGAACAAGAGTAGGATAAAATAATAAATTTGACAAGTATTAAAAAAAAGATTATAATATGCAACTTAGAAATGGGGGTTTTATCATGCCAAATGAAGATAAAGTATTAAGTACTATTAGTAATCAAAATATTTTAAAAATTATTTCTAATCGTTATGGTTTTAGTGATCTATTTTATATTTTAGGATCATTTACTAAAACAATTATTTATGCTATGTCAACAGGTATTATAACAGCTGGAATGAAATGGAGTTTTGAAGATATAGCTTTAATATGCAATTTAAAAATTGAAGATGTTAAAGAACAATATTTTGAAGCTGAAATGGTTATGAATAATTGCTGGTATCAAGCCAAATATTTTGGTATTAAAACTAATTTAGCAAGATAGGCTTGCTATTTTTTTTTAAAATTTATAGATATATAAATAAAAGGTGTAGTTAAAGCTAAGAAAAAAAATTAATAATTATGCCCATTAGGTATTATCATTTTTATTTATTTCTTATATTAATTTTTTCAATTTTATTTTTCTTGGCATAATGATTATAAAGACCTTTGGAACATGAATATAATATTTCTATTGCTAAGGCTTGTTCTTTTATGTCACCTTTACATTTTTTGTTATTTAAAAAATTTGTTAAAAATATTTCTCTTGATAATTCATTATATCCTAAAATTTGCTTTTTCTCTTCTTCGGTATACAAATCTTTTAAATGAATTTCTTTAAATGGTTCTTTCTTTATTAAGGGATTACTAAAAAGATAAATATCAAAATGTTCTAAACCTCCAACTTTTTCTTCATCATTTGTTCTTTCGTTAATTTCTTTAGATTGATAACTATGAACTTGAATATTAAATAAATGTCCTATTTCAATGTTAATTCTTTCATGTCTAATTCGTTCATTATTTTTATAAAATTCTCTTGTTTCAATCCATTCTCTTCTTGATACACCATTATGAATTAAATTAAGATTGGCAGTTGTTATTGTCGAACCATTTTTATTATAAAAAGTTAATAATCCATGATAATCTTTCTCACCATATTTAATAAATTTAGGATTTTTATTTTTATAATAATAATTTGGAATATTTTGACCTTTAAATAATCTTTTATAATCATCAATTGTTATAATATTTATTTCATCATTTGGAGTAAATACCTTAGAATAAACCTCAGCGTTAGTAATTTTTTTATTTCCTTTTAAACAATCATTTATTTTAATAAAATCACTTAATAAATCTATAAAATGATATCCACTATGAAACAATTTTCCATAACCATATTTATAAGGATGATTTTCCTTTTCCAAATCATGTGGCATTTCCCAAGCACCATCAGAGTGAAAAATATCAATATTAGTTATCGGTATTTGATATTTTTTTACTACTTCTTGTAATTCTTTTTTTATTAATTCATATCCTCTATGATATTGACGTTGACACATTATTTTACAAGAACAATTTGCATTATTTGCTAGTTTTAATAATTCATAGTATTGTTTTCTGATTTTTTCTATACTAGATAAATTAGTCATATTTTTAGTTACCGTAATTGGTTTATCTGTTAATACATTAATATTATTTTCTAAAGCAAATTTTAAATACATAAAATGAGCTTTTGGTTCAGTAGAAATCACTATATGAGTAATTTTTAAATATTTACAATAAGCTAATAAAATATTTTTAATATCATTTTCTAATTTTTCTTTATCTTTTAATTCATCATTAATCGTAAATATTCTAGTATTTTTAAAGCCATTTTCCTCTAAAAATCTTCTTATAGTTTCGTTTTGACTTTTTAAATCAACTACTAAAGCTAAATTGATATGATATTTTTTAAAATAATTGATATATATTCTTTTGGCATGTGGTCCTAAACCTATTAAGGCAACAGTTATTTCTTTCGACTCCATATCTAAAACACCCTTTTTATTTGAATAAATTATTTACAATTTTTATCACATAATTGCTTATAATATTTTAATATAGCATAATCTCTTTTTACAATAAATCTTGTGTGATAAATACTCATATTTCCATCAAAAATAGAACTAGTTAATTTACATTCACAATCTTTAATTTTTTTCATTGCCTCATCAATATTTAACCAAAGCAATTTTGCTTTTTCAGACTTTTCTTGTTTAGTTAAATTTAGTATTTTAGTATCTTTAATTACATGAGCTACATAAATATAAGATGTTTGTTTAAAATTATCATGTGATTTTAATTCTTTTGTTATTCCTAAACAAGTATCAATTTCAATTTCACAGCCAGATTCTTCTAAAGCTTCTCGTTTAAATGCTTTGATTGGATCTTCACCATTTAAAATTCCACCACCAATTAATTTATATTCATGCTTAGCTTCTTTATATAATATGGCAATTTGATTATAATCATTTAAAATAATTCCTCTTGCTCCAAATCTATGTCTTGGTTTATTAAATGATAAAGCATTCAAACCTAAATCTTCATCAGTTATAGTCTTTAAACATTTCAATTTACCACTTCCTTATTATCTTCATATAAATATTTTATCATTAATTTATTTTAAACGCTATAAAAACAATTAATTATAAATATCTATTATCATGTTAAAAATTTGACATCTAATATGCTTTTTGTTAGAATATCATCCTAAGAGTTGGGGGATTTTGACATTTTAACTTCATATGACCGATTTGAAATGAGGGATTAAGATGAAAGTAATTAGATTATCTAAAAAATCTTTTAATGATTTAGAGTTGTTAGATATACCTAGAGAAATATTAAATACAGAAGGTAAAGTTTATAGTTTTAATTATCGAAATAATGAAAAAGTTTTTAAACAATTATATCATCAACAAGGTTTGATTTTTGCTAGTAAATTATATACTTTAGAAATGCTTGATAATAATCGTGAATATTTACCAGATAATTTTTATATACCAGATTATTTAGTAACGGTATCAGATACAATTGAAGGTTTTACAGTTCCTTATATTGATGGAATTAATCTAGCTATTATTTTAAAATCTAAAATGAATTGTAAAGAACAAATCTATTATTTAAAAAAAGTTGGGGAAGTCTTAGAACAAATGCATAATATTAGAACTTATACGCCTTTAACTGATTTTTATATAAATGATTTACATGAAGGTAATTTTATTGTTAATCCTAAAAAAAGAGAAATAAATGTTGTTGATTTAGACAGTAGTAAAATAGGCGATAATATGGTTTTTGCTTCTCATTATTTAACACCTTTATCATTACTAAATAATGTAAATAATAAATATCAAATAATAAGTGAAGAAAAAAATAATTATCATACTGGGTATGTTTTTCCTGATGAAAATACCGATTTATATTGTTATGCAATGATGATTTTAAATTATTTATATGGAAGTAATGTTAATAATTTTAAATTAGAAGAATATTATGAATATTTAAATTATTTAGAATCAATTAATGTTAATCATGAATTAATAAGTGTTTTTGAAAAATTATTAGTTAATGCTAATAATGAAAATCCTGTTGATTATTTAAATAGTTTGAATGAAGAACAAATATATCGTTCTAGAAAAATTGTTTATGAAAAATGCCGTTAGGTATTTTTTTATGGTAAGATAAGTTAAGAGGAGATTTTTTTTATGAAAAATAGATTAGATAAAGAATTATTATTAAGACAATTAGTTCCTTCAAGAACAAAAGCTCAAGAATTAATTAATGATAATTTAGTATTATGTAATGATAAAGTTGTGAATAAAGCTAGTTTTTTAGTTTCTGAAAATGATGATATTAAGATAAAAAATAATGATAAATTAAAATATGTTAGTAGAGGTGGTCTTAAATTAGAAAAAGCTATTAAGGAATTTAAGATTGATTTTAATGGTTTAAAAGTTATGGATATTGGTTCTAGTACGGGTGGATTTTGTGATTGTGCTATAAAACATGGTGCTAAAAAAATTATAGCGGTTGATGTGGGAACTAATTTACTACATGAATCTTTAAGAAATAATAAATTAATTGATTTACATGAACAAACAAATTTTAAAGAATTAGATAGTAAATATTTTAAAAATATTGATATTATTGTTTGTGATGTTTCTTTTATATCTTTAAAAGCAATTATAGATAAAGTATATAAAGAAAATATTAAAATAGAATTAATTTGTTTAATAAAACCGCAATTTGAATGTGGTAAAGAAATTGCTACTAAGTATAAAGGTATTATTTTAGATAGTAAAGTTCATTTAGATGTTATAAAAGAATTATTAAATTATTTTAATAATAAAGGATTTTTTATGAAAAATTTAACTTCATCACCAATTAGAGGTGGAGATGGTAATATTGAATATTTAATTAATTTAACTAATAAAATAAATGAAAATGTAAATGTTGATATTTCAAATATAGTAAAAAAAGCTTTTAAAGCTTAATTAAGACTTTCAATTGAATTTAATATTAAATCTTTATAATGTTCACATTTACTGTCAGCATCTCTATATATTGAATAATCAAATAAATAAGTTTTATTATTTTTAGTTGTGGCATAGTAATAAAATGTTCCTAATTCATTAGTATAGTAAAAATTATGCCAAACAATATTATTAATTGTTTTATCTGGTATTGGACTAGTTTGATAATAATTTGCCATTTGTTCTATCATATTTTCACTATCACTAAATTCATCTATTTTACCAAAAAGAAATCTACAATTTGTAAAAATTCCCGTATTATTATCGTATTCATATTGATACATGTAAGAATTGGAATTATTATCAAATATTCCTGGAACACTTAAAGAAAAATCTTGATCAATATTTTCTTCTGTAGAATATAATATCACACCATCATAAATACCATTTTTAGTATTTTTAAAAGAATTAACGATATTACTAAAAATTCCTCCTAAAGTATTAGTTAAGCCTAGAGTAATTGATATAATAATTATTATTAAAGCTAATATTATTTCTGTAATAAGACCTAAAAATAATTTTCCAAAACTTGTTCCACCTTTAGATTTACATATATTTTTTAATTCTTCATTAGTCAAATTAGGATTTTTGTTTTTAATTTTATTAATTTTATTTTTAACATAATATAAATATAATTGATTAAAAAATAATCCTAAAATAGCATTAATAATAATACTAGGGAAATTTTTAAAGAAAAGACTAATTAAAGTATTTAATAAAAATAAAAGAGTACCATATAAAAACATTTTACGATAATACATATATAAAAATGTAAAGAAAAATCCTGAAAAATTAAATAAATTATGAGTAATCTTATTGTAATTAGGGCCTATATAAGCTTTTATTAATTCATCTTCGTTATAAATATTTTGATTTAAATTATTATTTTCTTGATTAAAATTTTGTTCATTATTATTCATAAACTACCTACTTTCAATTTATATTTTAACATATATTAAATGTATTTAAAAAAATAATAGTTATGTTGACAGTAAAATTAATAAAAAAATACTTTTTTTCATAAAATTAGATAGGTGACTTTTATGTTTTCTAAAGAAATTCATATTAGAATTAGAGTTTTCTTTTTATTTATTATTTGTTTATTAGTAATAATTATTTTAAAAGTTT
>CANQIN010000015.1 GCA_947623995.1 uncultured Bacilli bacterium
ATAACATTAGATAGTATGACAACAGGATTTAATATAGCAACAAATATATCAAATTATGAAGAATTTAATAGTATGATAGGTTTAACTCATAAAGAAGTAGATAATTTATTAAATGAAGTAGTAGAAGAAAATAAACGAGAAGAAATAAAACAAATTATGATTGAAAACTATGATGGTTATTTATTTAATGAAAATGCAACTGAAAAAGTCTTTAATGCGACATTAGTAATGTATTTATTAGATTTTTATCAAAATTATAAAAATCTTCCTAAAAATTTAATGGATAGTAATATTGCATTTAATTCAGGAAAAATAGATAATTTAATTGAATTAAAAAATAATAGTTTCTATAAAGAATTATTAAATGAAATAATAACCAATGAAAAAGTAAATGGGATTTTAAAGACTAAGTTTGATTTATTAGTTGATTTTAACCGTGATGATATAATAAGTATTTTATATTATTTTGGTTATTTAACTATTGAAACAGATGAATATGGTGATTATTATTTTAAAGTGCCAAATGAAGTAATGAAAGTATTATATGGTAATTATTTTTTAAAAAAATTAAATGAAAAAGATTTAGGATATGATAGTTTAATATTTAGTGAAATAAATGAAGAATTAAAAAGAGGGAAAATAGATAGATTATGTAATTATGTAAATGATGTATTAAAAAAATTAGATAATAGAGATTTTATAAAATTAGAAGAAAAAAGTTTAAAATATTTATTATTTGCATATTTAATAAATAATAAAAACTTTAATGTCTATAGTGAATATCCATGTAATAATGGATATATAGATATATATTTAGATAGAAAAAATACAATATTAAAAAATATAATAATAGAATTAAAATATATAAAGAAAAAAGATTATAATGAAGAATTATTAGAAGAAAAAATAAAAGAAGGAAAAAGTCAATTAGAAAGTTATAGTAAAGATGAAAGACTTGGTAATCCTTTAAAATATTTAGTTATATTTGTTGGTAATGAATTAAAATTAGTAGAAAATATGTAAAGAATAGTGTAAAGCTGTTCTCTTTTTCTTGACAAATTCATAGGGGGGGGGGTTATTTATGTATACGTATACATAACTAAAATGTATACATAAGGTTAGTTATGTGTATGTACACATAAGGTTAAACTTAGAATATAATAGAAAAGGAGTAGAAAAAATATGGAAAAAATGAAAGATGGAAAGACACTTTTATTTATAGTAGGAGGAGTAATAGGAACAATATTATTAGTTGTAGGAATAACTTATGCGTATTGGATATTAACAAAACAACAAACTGGCGAGAATGTAGTTAATACAGCATGTTTAAATATTACATTTACAGGGGAAAATGATATAAGCTTAGATAAAGCCTATCCCATGAATGAAGAACAACTAGAAAGTTTTTTAGCAAGTGCAAAACCATATCATTTTACAATAAAAAATGAATGTAATGATTTAGCAAGTGCAAGTATTAATTTAGAATCGTTAACAGTAAGTGGAAAAGCCTTAGAAGATGAATATATAGATGCCATACTATATGAAGATGATTATAATTCAAACTTAAATACAAATAAAAAATTAACAGGAAATACACCAAATGATGCAAACAAAGTTATTAGTGATGCAAAGTATGCTTATAGTTTATATAACTTCACATTAAAAGCAAATGAAGAAAGAGATTTTAATTTATTACTATATATGGACCCAGATACACCAATGGTAGATGCAAATATGAATGCAAGTTGGAAAGGAAAGATAACCTTAAGTACAGAATATCAAGAAGAAAATACAACAATAAGACAAATATCTCGTTCTAGCAGCGATTACTCTACTGATACACAAGGAATGTGGAAATATAAAGACAAATTAACCAAAATAGTAATAGAAAATAAAAAGAGTGTAAAAACAGCAGAAGATGGAGGAAAAGTATATGGACCATATGATGAAAGTGAAGATGGATATGGAGGAGTGCAAAGTTATGTAGTATGTGATGAAAGTGAAGAAAATTGTATAGGCTATTTACAAGGAACAAATGGAATAAAAGCAAATGAAGATAGTACTGCTTTATTTGACAATTTTACAAATGTAACAAAAATAGAAGGATTAGAAAATTTTGATGTTAGTCAAGTAAAAAATATGAAATATATGTTTGCTAATATGACAAATTTGCAAGAAATAGATTTAAGTAGTTTTGATACAAGCAATGTAACCAATATGACTGGAATGGTTAGTGGTAATTCTTTAAAAACGGTAGATATATCAAATTTCGATTTAAGTAATATAACTGATACTTTTTGGTTAATAGCGATTAATATAGAAACACTAAATATGAGTAATTGTATTCTTCCACCTGATTGTAGTAATTTCTTTTCACGTGGGCCAGGTTTTAAAGGACAAAAAATTATATTTGAAAATGTAGATACAAGCCATGTAACTAATATGAGTCAAATGTTTGCAGGTTGTACAGGCCTAACAAGTTTAGATTTAAGAAGTTTTGACACAAGCAACGTAACCAATATGAACCAAATGTTTGTAGCAACAACAGGTTTACAATCAATAACATTTGGTCCAAAATTTGTTCATAAACCTGAAGCAACAACAAGCGGTATGTTTTTAAATTGTGGAGCACTAGAACGTCCATTTGGAGATTCATGGAATGATGTAAGCTTTGATTAAACATAAAAAATAATTATTAAGAATAAGATTTAATAGGTGATTATATGCCTTATCTTATTCTTTTTTTAAAGGGTTTTATTATTGGTATTGGTAAAATAATACCAGGAGTTTCAGGTTCAGTTTTAGCAGTTAGTATGGGTGTATATGAAAAGTCTTTAGATTATCTTGCTAATTTTAGAAAAAAAATTAAAGAAAGTATTTGCTTTTTAACGCCTTTAGGTTTAGGAATTATTATGGCTATTTTATTATTTAGTAAAATAATTTTGTTTTTTTTAAATAGTTATCCGATGCCAACTTTATGTTTGTTTTTTGGTTTATTAATTGGAACTATTCCTAGTGTTATTAAAAAGATTAAATTTAAGTATCAAGATTATTTAGTAATTATTTTAATTATTAGTGTCTTTTTATTGTTAACTAGTAGTATATCTTTACCAACTTTTGAAATAAATTCTAATTTATCTTATTTATGGATTATTATGTTAGGAATGATTGATGCTTTATCAATGATTATACCCGGTTTAAGTGGAACTGCTATTTATTTAATGCTAGGTAGTTATCCATTTATTTTAAATTTGTTTAGTAATCCCGTAGAAAATATTTTAGCTAGTAGTTGTTTTATAATTGGCTTTATTCTAGCTTTTTTATTACTTGCTAAATTATTAAATTATTTATTTAAAAAAGCTAATCATTTAACTTGGTTAGTTATTATATCTTTTATTTTATATTCTTTAATTATGTTTTTAATGGAGATTCCTTTTGTCTTTAATTTGGCAAATATATTGTTAGCAGTTTTCTTTATTTTATTAGGTTTTATCCTAGTTTTAATGACACCATTGGAATAAAACTTGCATTTTAACATATTTTGTACTATAATTTATCTGTGCTATCACAAATAGTACAAAATTGAATTGGGGTGTTTAAAAAAATGATTACATTAGATGAACAAAGCAGAATTCCAATATATGAACAAATTATTAATGAAGTTAAAAGAAATGTATTGGAAGGTTTCTTGAAGCCTAAAGATCAAATTCCTAGCATTAGAGAACTAGCAAATACTTTAGGAATTAATCCAAATACGGTTAAAAAAAGTTATACTGCTTTAGAAAATCAAAATATTATTCAGAGTAAAAGTACTAAAGGAACATTTATTACTGCTAAGATTGATCAAATTTTACACGATACAGTAGAAACGTGTTATAATAAGATTGATACTGAAATAGAAACTTTGGAAAATTTAGGAGTTTCCAAGACTGATATTTTAGAAAGAATTAAAGTAGGTGATTAAAATGGTTATTTTATATTATATATGTTTTGCAATAACATTTATTTATGGAATGTATTTTGCGATTACAGGACTATTTGGTTTTAAAAATTATCATAAAAGTATGTTTGGTAGACATAAACCTAAATATAAATTTGGGATTGTTATTGCGGGTCGTAATGAAGAAAAAGTTATTCCAGCTTTAATAAAGAGCTTACAAAAACAAAGATATCCAAGTCGTTTATTTGAAATCTTTGTAGTGCCTAATAACTGTACAGATAATACTGAGAAAGTTGCACGTGAAGCAGGAGCAACAATAATTCATTGTAATGTGCCAGTTAAACAAAAAGGTGATGCCTTAGAAGATACTTTTAAAAAGCTAGTTAAAAGAGATGATTTAGATGCCTTTGTAGTCTTTGATGCAGATAATTTAGTGCATCCTGACTTTCTAGCAAGAATGAATGATGCTTTATGTGAAGGGGTTGAAGTTGCTCAAGCGTTTAGAGATGCTAAAAATATGGGTGATAACTGGTTAACCGGTTCTTACACATTATTCTATTTCATTCAAAATTTCTTCTTTAATCGTGCGAGAATGAATTATTCTGGTTCAGCAGCGATTAATGGTACAGGATTTATGGTTAAGAAAAATGTTGTAGCAAATGGTTTTCATACAAGAACTATAACTGAAGACTCTGAATTTACTGGTCAATGTGCCTTAAGAGGTATTCAAGTAGCTTTTGTTGAAGAAGCCATTACTTATGATGAGCATCCCCAAAGTTTCTGGGCGAGTTGGAAACAACGTAAACGTTGGACAAGTGGTACTTATAGTTGTTTAAAAATTTATGGTTTAGAATTATTAAAACAATTCTTTAAAACTGGTCGAATCGCTTGCTTTGATATGTTTATTATGTATTTATCACCAATTATGGTTATTGTCGGTTTCTTATTATCAATTGTCTTAATGATTTTTAGTATATGTGGAATTGAGTTATTTGATTTCTTCTCATATTTATATGCTTCAGGATTACTATTCTTTGTAATATTCTATATTATCAATGTAGCAATGAACGTCTTTGTTGTCAAATATAATAAGAAGAGTCCTAAAAATATTTTATCAGGAATTATCTTCTTCTCATTATTCTTAGCAACTTGGATTCCAATTAATATTATTTGTTTATTTAAAAAGACTGATAATTGGGAACAAATTAAACATGACCGTGATGTTGATTTAGATAAATTACTAGGATAAGCCTTTATGGCTTATTTTTTTAAGCATTTTAAATTATACTATTAAGGTGAATTTTTGTTGACAAACACGCTTTTATGTTGTATATTATTAAACAATTTGAAGGGGGTTGTTTTATTATGAAAACAATTAAGTCAAAAATTATGGCTGTTTATCAAGAGATAAATGAAGATAATTCATGTAGTTTTGCTAACCGGAGATTTTTTAAGGAATATCTAGGTGGTATGGTTATTAATTATCGAAGAAAAAGTGATAAGAAATTAATAATGAAAATTTATAAAACTAAATCTAAAAAAGGAGCAGAAATATTTATTGACAATACATTTTATTTTTTAACTGTTATTGAAGGCGTTATAATTATTTATAATGAATACGGAAAAGCTGTTTCTATTACTTATAGTGATGGTTATGAATGGATTGGTGAATCAGTTGTAAGTGAAGATAATATTTTAGAAGAAAATAATTTTAGAATAAAATATCAAAAATTTATTAATGAAATTAATAATTCTAAAGATTTAGCTAAAATTTATAATGATAATATGGATTTATTACAAATCTTAGCTAATAATACATTTATGGGTGATACTGATGAAATAAGTCGTAATTTAAAAGATATTTGCAATCATTTACATAATATAATGAATAATTATTTTGATCATTCATTAAATAATATAAAAAATATTAGTACTTCTATAGAATATTATTATACACAAGAAGAAGAAAAAGAAAAAGCTTTAAGCTCATTAAAAGATTATTATGAATGGCTTTTAAATGTTGAAAAAACATATAAAAATAGTTTAAATTCTAATGATTTATTACTTACAATGATTAGTGAAACAAAAAATTATATAGATGAATTCTTTAAGAAAACTGATATTACTCAAGATGATTGGGATTTACTAAAACATTATCATGACGAATTAGAAAAAATGTTGAATAACAGTGAATCTAAGGTTAAAGAAAATTTAAGTGAAGATAATTCCCAAAAAGAAAAAAAAGAAACTAAAAATAAATTTAATCTATTTAAAAGATCAAATATTGAAGAAAAAACTGATTATTTAACATTTAAAACTTTAAGAAAATATGCTGTTGACGATTACCAATTTGATGCTGAAAAAATAAGTATTAAAAATGCTAAAAAGGAATTAAAAAAATTTAATAAAACTCAAAATAAATATGAGAAATTAATTGATAAAGATCAAAATGAGGAAATTGATTATGTAAGTTATGCAGTTTATAATACTATTAAAAGTGCTCAAAAAGATTTAGTTAATACAGGTATTGAAAAAGAAAAAAATAGTAATGAAATATTTTATAATACTTTGAGAAATAATAATAATCGAAATATTTATTTAAAACGTCAACAAGATTTAAAAAATTCGGCAAGAAATATTAATAAAATAAAGAAAATTTTAAGTAATATTTCTGATGAAAGTTTTAATAAGATAAAAGAAAATTACCAAATAGTAAAAAGAAGATTAATAGGTTTAGGAGCTGGTATTTGTGCAGGTGTTTTAGCTATTACTTCATTTGGAGCTGGAGCATATAAAAATTATCAAAATAATTTAAAAAATAATTCTTTAGTATATGAAAATGATGATATTTCTATTTATGGAAGCGATAATCAAAAAGTAGAATCAAATATCAGTTATGAAACAAATTTAGTAGGATTTGGAGCTGAAGTAAAAGAAACTGAAACCGAAACAAATAAAGAAACTGAAAGTATGGAAATAAATTTAGTAGGTTTTGGAGCTGAAATAAAAGAAACTAAAACGGCTATAGAAACTGAATCAGAAACACTTAAAGAAACCGAAGCTGAGACTAAAGCTGAAGAAACTGAAAAAATTGAAGTTGAAACCGAAATAAGTACTGAAAAAATATTAGACCATTTTTGTTTAGAAGAAGTAACAGCTGTTCCTGATGCAAACTTTAATATTGAAAGTATTGAAGTAGTTCCAAATGAAACTATGGAAGTTCAAAATGAAACAGAAGTTACAACTGAAGCACCTGAAGTAGAAGAAACTTCAACAAAATTAAATGAAATTAAAGATGAAAAAGATTTATTAAATACTTATAAAAATGAATTACAAAATCTTGAAGCTTTACTTCCTCAAAGTAATATTGAATTAGAAAATGTTAGAAATATTGGTGATATTGTTAATGTAACAAATGATGCTAATTTACAAAATGATGAATATTCTTTAATTAAACATAGTGAAGGACATCAATCAGTTCACAAAGATACATTACCAAGAGTAATATGTTCAATAATTATGAGTGATGGTAATAGTGGATTTACAGCTAAAACTATGGAAGAAGCTGAAAGTTTATTAGAACAAGGTTACTATGTTGCCGGTTATGGAGTATTAAATCCATATTCTAAAGATACAAGTAATCTAGAAGGTTTCTTTGAAAGTGAAGATGTTGTTGGATTAGTTAGAAAATAGGCTTGTAAAATTTTTACAAGTTTTTTTCATATATTTTTATAGGTGATTATTTTGAATAAGACTTCCATTATTATTCTAACTTATAATAATTTTTTATATACTAAAGAATGTATTTCAAGTATTAGAAAATATACTGATAAAAATACTTATGAAATAATTGTTGTTGATAACAATTCTAGTGATGAAACAGTATCTTGGCTTGAGATGCAAAAAGATTTAAAAGTAATATATAATAAAGAAAATATTGGGTTTCCTAAAGGTGTTAATGAAGGGATTAAAAAAGCTCAAAAAGAGAATGATATATTGCTTTTAAATAATGATACAATTGTTACTAGTAATTGGCTTAAAAATTTAAAAAAATGTTTATATAATGACTCAAGTATTGGAGCTGTGGGCCCTGTATGCAATCAAGATGAAAATAAACAGGGTTCACTTCTTAATTATAGTAATGCTTTAGAAATGCAACAAAAAGCTATAAAACATAATATTTCTAATTCAGATAAGTGGGAAGAAAAAGTATTTTTAATAGGTTTTTGTTTATTAATTAAAAGAAGGGTTTTTGATAAAATAAAATATTTAGATGAAAAGTATAGTCCTGGTTATATTGAAGATAATGATTTATCGCTAAAAATAAGCAATTTAGGTTATCGTTTAATATTATGTCATGATGTTTTTATTCATCATTATCTTGGAACAGCTTTTCGTAAAGATTTAAATAAATTTTATCCTATTTTAAATAAAAATAGAAATTATTTTAAAAGAAAGTGGCATTTTGAAACTACAGAATTTGATCGTTTAAAAAATGCTTCTTTGGTTTTTATGGAGAATTATCAAACAGTTTTAGATTATAATTGTGGAATAGGGGTTTTAATGCTTTATTTAAAATATCGATATAATTCAATAATTTATGGTTTAGAAAAAGATTATTATAAAAGAATTATAAGTAGTAAATTTGGTAAGATATATAAAAATCTTAATGAAACTGCTAAATATGATTGTATCTTAATTGGTGATGAATTAGAGCATATTAGTAATCCTATCTTATTTTTAAAAAAGCTTAAAAAGCATTTAAATTGTAATGGGGTATTAATAGGTGAAATTCATAATTTTAGTAGTGTTCATAACCTTAATTATTTTCTACATGATATGAGTTATGAAGTTTTTAAAAGTGAAAAAAATATTTTTACTTTAAATGATTTAAAAAAATTATTAACATTATGTGGTTATCAAGATATTATAATATATTCTTGGTATGAAAAGAAAAATCTTAATGAAGAAAAACTATTAAATTTATTTAACTTAGATTTTTTAAATTATTCATATTATACTTTTAAGGCCATAAAAAAAGAAAATTAGTTATAGATAAAATTTTGGTAAACCTCCTAATTTTCTTACAGCTTCATTATGGGCAATTTCTTGATTTATAGCGCTTAAATCTATTTCATTTTTATGATCCCAATCATAATCAATTCTCCATTCCTTTAAAATTTCCAACATTAATTTTATATTGCCTTTGGTTTTAATTACTAAAAAATCAAGTATTCCATCAGGAATAAGTTCAATTTTAAAATTAGTTTCAATTGTTTTTAAACGTCTATTAAATATTTCTTTTATAACATCAATATTATAATTATAAGAAATATTCATAAATTGATAACCTTTATTTTTTAATTTTTTAGTATCAATTGTTTCATCGTCAACCGTAATAAAAGTTTTATTAAAATTATTAAAATATTTTGATAATAATTTTTGGGCTAATTCATTAGAATTATTAATCCAATCAAAACGATCAATAGCTAAATTTAAATAACTAACATTTAATTTATTAATCATTTTTTGGATAATACCATTAACTAATTCATTAGATTTATAATATTTATTAATATTTACATCTGAAAAATAAATTTCATTTATGTAATTATCTATTTCTAATATGCAACTATTTATTTTATCATTTTCTTTTAAAAATTCTTTTTGAAATAACAAAGGATAATTGCATTTTAGATAATTTAAAAGTTTTTTGGCAAATAATATTTCATAATAATGTTCAAAAAAATTATTATCAAATGTTTCAAAGTGACTAAAGTCAATGGAGTCAAAATACATTAAGATTGTTTGGTTTATAGGCTTTCCTAATTCGCGATTAGTATTCTCGTTTAATAAAACGCTTTTACCTGTTCCTCTTCCACCATTTATAATTACTGTTTTACTATTTAAGTTATTTAATTTTTCACATTCCTTATCAGTTACTTCTCTTAAAAATTCATCTTGATAAATTAGTTTACTAGCATGTATATCTTTCATTTTAATTTCCTTTCTTGATTATCTATTATAACTTATATTTCTTTTAAAGTCTATAAATGATTAAAAAGAGAAACTTTTTTTAAAAATTTCTCTTTTGTTTATAGAATAAGGAATGGAGTAAGAAAAAATTAGTTTAATTTTTTGACAATTAAATAAGCTTGCTTTACAGTACCACTTAGGTTGTTTCCTTTTATACCAAGTGATATTTGATCTTGGGGGTCTAGAGACGCTATAACACTATTAGTGATAGTTGTATCAGTGTCGGCTTTAGTAGTTACACTCTCAATTGTTCCAGCAAGGCCATCTTGGTTTTGTTGAATAGATACGGATATGTCACCACCATTTGTTATATTAACAACTAGACCATATTTTACTTCATAAATACCTTCTTCAACAATTGTTAAAGTGTAGTCATCACCTGTTCCAGTAATATTTGATGAAAACATTGGATTATCAACTTCAATTGTAGTCGCCGTATCTTGTTGAATATTGGTTAATGTTTGATCACCAGAAGTGTATAATCCCCCGTAGGCATTTAAACCATTTGCAGGTCCAGTAGGTCCTTGAGGAATTTCAATAGCTAATTGATAAGCTCCATCACCATTAGGATTAAATGTTGCGGTAGCTTCATTTCCAGGATCAATTGTTGTGGCCGTAGCAGTTAATGTTGGAAGTGGTCCAGTAGGTCCGGTTGGTCCAGTAGGTCCTGTCTCACCAATTGGACCAGTAGCTCCAATAGGTCCTGTAGGTCCAGCTGGAATAGTAAAATCTAAAATAGCATTTGTAGTTGTACCAGAATTAGTAACTGATGCTGGAGTACCAGGTAGTCCTTGGATAGTTTCACCAACTGTAATGGTTGCTGGCCCCGCTGGTCCCGTAGGCCCGATAGGTCCAGTTGGTCCAGTAGGTCCTGATAATTGTCTTGTTCCACAACAGCATCCTTGAATAAATGAATTTTTTTGAGCATTTTTAACATAGTTGTAAGCTTTTTGATAATCACTATTATTACAATTCATAAATTATCTCCTTTCATACTTATAGATTATGTTTAAGGAAAAAAATTGATTGTATATTTATCACAAATAAAAAAAATTCGCATATATGCCAAAAAAAATTATTTGCTAAAAATTAATAATAAAATAGCCACTAAACATTGTATAAAACGAGCTTTTAAAAATAATTTTAAAGAAATATCTGTATCAGTTAAAATACTTTTAATTTGTATGATAATTGATAAACCACCAAAACTAACAAATAGTATGGTATATAATTTTTTAATATTCAAGTTTAAAGTTGATAAGCCTAAATGAGAAAGACCCTGACTTACTTCTAAGAAGCCACTTACAAAGGGATTATTAGATGGATTTATAATAGTATTAATAATAAAGAAAACTGTTATAGTTCCTAAAATAGTTAACATGGTATTCATACTTTTTTTAATACTTTCTAATAAAATATCAAGTAAAGATTTAGAAGGTTTATTATTAACAATTTGATTTTCATTGATAGTTTTTGGTCTTAAAATAAAACCTGTTATAATATTAGCTAGATAGGGTATTAAAAATAATTTTAAAATTATAGTTTGTTCTTTAAATATAAAATTTAGCATTGTTAAATAAAATAAAGGATTAGTAAAAAAGGAAAAACTAAAAACATAGTTTGCTTCATCAACTGTTAATTTTTCATCATCAACTAAATTTTTTAAAACATAAGCATTAGCAGGTGTTCCACAAAAAAGAGAAGTAAAAAACATAAAAGCTCCATAAGGACTAGTGTGAAAGACTTTTTTAAAAAATTTGCCAAAAAGTTTTGTAAGAAGTTCTGGAAGACCAAGGTAAATTAAAAGATCGGTTAAAATGAACATCGGAAACAAAGAAGGAAATACTTTAGTAATAAATAATTCACAAGCATTTAAAATACTAAATTGAATTTCATTATGAAAAGTAAATAATGATATTGTAAAGATTAAAATAATTAATAAATAAATGTTATTTTTTTGCATAGTGATTTCCTTTTTTTGATATAATGATGTAGGAGGCTTAATATGTTTAATAAATTGTATGAAGAAGTTAAATCATTTATCAAAGAAAATTATAAATTTTTGTTATTTTTAGCTTTTATAGTGGCGTTTTTCTATGTAGAATTACCATATAAAGTATATCGACCAGGAGGAATGGTTGTTTTAGATAAAAGAATTGAAGTTGAAAATGGGTATGAAACAAGTGGGGAACTGGGCATGGCTTATGTTTCGGTAGTTAAGGGAAGTCTTCCTTTTCTAGCAGCTTCTTATTTGATCCCTAATTGGGATATCGTGCCTAATGAAGAAGTGTTAAATGAAAATGAAACTTGGGAAGAAACTTTAAAAAGTGATAAGATATCGATGCAACAATCTGTTGATAATGCCATTATAAGTGCTTATCATTTAGCAAATAAAAATATAAATATTACTAAAGAAGAAGCTCATGTGACATATATTGATGAAAAAGCCAACACTGATATTAAGTTATTTGATATTATCTTAAGTGTTGAGGGTGAGAAAATAACTAAATTAGAAGAGTTAAGAAAGATTGTTCAAGCTCATCAAATAGGTGATAAAATTAATTTAAAAGTTTTAAGAGATGATAAAGAATTAGATACAACAGCAAGTGTTTATGATACTGAAGATGGTCCCAAAATAGGGGTTGCCATTACTACAACTTATGAATATGATGAAGAACCTAAGGTTGAAATTAAAACTAAGGAAAACGAATCAGGACCTTCAGGTGGTTTAATGATGAGTCTAGCTATCTATAACAGTTTAGTAGAACAAGATATTACCCATGGTAAAAAAATTATTGGAACTGGAACTATTGATAATGAAGGTAATGTTGGTGAGATAGGGGGAGTTCCTTATAAATTACTTGGTGGCGAAAAAAAGAATTGTGATATCTTTTTAGTTCCAAAAGGTAATTTAGAAGAAGCTTTAAAAGTAAAGGAAGAAAATAATTTAGATATTGAAGTAATTGGGGTAAGTACTCTAGAAGAAGCCATAAATGATTTAAATAATGTATAAAAATTTGAATCTTTTCACAACAATAAAGTGAAAGGATTTTTATTATGGCAAAATATAAAGTAGAAATTACCGGTGTAGATACGAATAAATTAACAGTTTTAAGTGCTAGTGAACAGTTAGAATTATTTAAAAAATATAAAAGTACTAATGATGAAAATGCCAAACAATTATTAATTTTAGGTAATTTAAAATTAGTGTTAAGTGTTTTAAGACGTTTTAATTATCAAAATGTTAACTTAGATGATTTATTTCAAATTGGGGTAATTGGTTTAATTAAAGCTATTGAAAATTTTGATTTATCTTATAATTTAAAGTTAAGTACTTATGCTATTCCCTTAATTAGTGGGGAAGTAAAACGTTATTTAAGAGATAATCAATCATCATTAAGAATAAGTAGAACAATTAGAGATTTATCATATTTAATTTTAAAATATAAAGAAGAATATCATCAAAAATATGGGCATGAACCTTCTTCTAAAGAAATAAGTGAAGCCTTAAATTTAAGTGAATATCAAATTAGTCAAGCCTTAGATTCTTTAAAAGACCCTGTAAGTATTTTTGAACCGATGTTTAATGATGGTGGAGATACGATTTATGTTTTAGACCAAATTGCTGATAAAAAAGAAAATGCTAATGATAAAGACTTATATTTGTCTTTAAAAAAAGCTTTAGTTAAATTAAAAAAAAGAGAACAAGAAATTCTTGTTTCGCGTTATATAGTTGGAAAAACGCAAGTAGAACTTGCTAAAATGTATAATATAAGTCAAGCTCAAGTATCAAGAATTGAAAAGTCAGCTATCAATAATATGCGAAGATTAATGAAATAAAAAACGGCTAATTAGTCGTTTTTTAATCTAGGGAACTTGAACTTCCACAACTTTCTCTGATATTTACTGTTCCTTTAGCTGTCGTTTGTTCACCATTATAAGTTATTGAATAAGTTACAGCGACACTTTGTTCTCTTGATGTATCCACATTTGAATAAACGATTGTGGCATCTTTAGTAACATTTTGACCATTATAAGTAACTGTGACCGCTTCTTTAGCATTGATAACTGAACCTTTAGTAACACATATTTCTTTAGCAGTTGCTACTAATCCATCATTATTACTTGGTGTTTCTGGTTCACTAGATTGAACTGTAACTGAAGCTTTAGAAGATACACCTTTACTTTGATTTCCTTTATAATTACTGTAAGAACTTCTAACTACTAATTCATAATTACCGCTTTTGCTAGGTTTATAAGTATAAGATGTTTTATCTGTCCAACCTAAGTCTTTTAGAGAACCTCCATCTTCTCTTACAAATACTTGATATCCTAAAGTTCCTAAATTTGAGTTATTGTATAAACTCATATAACGATTGTAGAAATTTTTAAAACTATTTGGATAATTTTTTGCAAAGCTTTTAAAGTATTCATTAAAATCTTTAGTATTACTATCAGATGGAGCTGTAATACCATTCCAACTAACCGTTATTTCTTCACCATGTACACTTGTTCTAACATTAGATGGATCACTTAATGTATTATATCTAGTTGATACTTCACTAGGTTCAGTACCACTTTTGAATGTTGCTGATATTTTCATATTTGCTGGCGTATTTGCACTGGCAAGTTTAGGTGGTAAAGTTTGCGATTCAATTGTAACTGTTGTAAGACCACTTGGTTTTGGAAAACCATCGCCAGCCGTAAAGATATTGTTTGATAAATATGCTCCTAATTGATTTCTTGGAATACTACTCATACCCATTGTGAAATAATGGCTACTATCCATATCTACTTGGTCATAACCAAGCCAAGTTGAAATCGAATAATCAGGATTATAAGAATTTATCCATTGATCTGGTGTAGCATCAGATGGAATACCTTTTCTAGCCGCATCTTCTTCAGAAATATTTGATGTACCAGTTTTAGAACCAATTCGATTTCGTAAATTATAGTTAATATTTCCACCAACGCCAGTAGCTGTTGCGTAAACTAAAATATCATTAATTAAGTAAGCAGTCTCTTCGGACATAACTCGTTTCTTTTCATATTTCCAATTAATAACTTCTTCAGTTTGTAAATTTTTAACTTCGGTAAATGAATAAGGTTCAATATAATATCCACCTCGACCAAATGTAGCATAAGCAGCAGAAGCTTGAAGAGGAGACCAACCATAAGGAAGACCACCAACTGAGTAAGCTTCATTTAAACTATCACCATAATCAATTCCTAAATTATGAACAAATTCGGCAATTTTTTCTGGTTCAACCATATGGAATGCTTCTAGAGCTGGAATATTTCTTGATGCTGCTAGAGCTTGTTTAACCGTTGTTGCTCCAGTATAACCAAAATCCCAGTTATTCATTGTTGTGCCATTATTATAAGTATAAGGGTAATCGAGCATTAGCTGTTGAGGTGAAACATTATTATATTCAATTAAAGGTCCGTAATCAAAGATTGGTTTAGCTGTTGAACCTGGTTGTCTAGGAGTAGTTGAACGGTCAGTTCCTTTAGCAACATAATATCTTCCTGGACCAAGAGCTGTTATCGAACCATCTTTTGTTGAAGTAATGGCAACACCAACTTGAACTTTATCATCTTTAAATTGCCAAGCTGCACCATTTTGTAGGTTATTAACAATGTCTTGTTTCTTTAAATCAAAGGTTGTTTTAACAGAGTAGCCACCTTCATCAATATTAATATTTAATTTTTCTTTAATATCATTTATTACAAAATCGATTAAATTTTGATAAGGACTTTTGGCATTTTGATTATCAATATCACTTCGAAGTAATGATTCTACTGGAATACTTTCGGCATCTTCTTTTTCTTGTTCAGTGATATAACCGTGTCTTACCATTAAACTTAAAACGGTACTTCTTCTTTCAGTAGCATTTTCTGGATATATATATGGATTAAATAAAGTAGGGTTGTTATACATTCCCACAATAATTGCCGCTTCTCCTAAAGAAATATCAGAAACACTTTTGCCAAAATAATATTGACATGCTTGTTCAACGCCATTAATACTTTCATAGTTAATACCACCACTAGCAAGCCACATTGAATTAAAGTAAAATTCAATAATTTGCTGTTTAGTATAGGTTTTTTCAATTTTAAAGATTGACATATAAATATCAGTAAATTTTCTTATAATACCTTCAATACCGGTAGCTGTACTAGAAGTAAAGTTTTGCTTAACTAATTGCATGGTAATAGTTGATGCTCCACCGGCATCAGAGTTACCAGCAGCTTGACCAAGACTAGCTTTTAAGAAACGTCCAGCATCAAATCCATTATGTTGAAAAAATCGGGAATCTTCTGTAGCAACTAGGGCATCCACTAAAACTTGCGGAAAATCTTCATAATTTTTTAATACTCGGTTTTCCGTACCAAGTCTCGTTATTAAAGTTCCATTGACATCATAAATAACACTTGATTCTTTATTATATAATCTTTCAACTGTAAATTCTGGAGCGGTAAAAACAATATAAAGACCAAAAGCTAATATCGTAGAAACAATGGCAATACCAATAGACATTAAAATTATTAAGAAAGTATGTGTAGCCCGACCTTTTTTCTTGGCTTTCTTTTTTCTTTTTGGCTTTTTTTCTTTCTTATCTTCTTTCATTTCACTAATTTCATCTAAATTAATATCTTCGATATTGTTATCATCCATTACATCATCAATAACATTATCACTTTTTTTATCTTTTTTTAAATCTTTTTTAATTGAATCTTTAATCTTTTTGGGACTTTTTAATTTTAATTTTTTCTTTTCCACATTCATCTCTCCTTAAAAATAAATTTGATCAACAGCATCTAAATAATTTAGAGCAGGATTAATTTGTTCTTTAATAATCGTACCATGTTTTTCTAAATATTCAAATGGAATACTTTTTCTAGTTTCATTATCGATAAAAGCAATTAAATCACTACCTTTAAGTAAGAAAACAAAACCATTCATTTTAATTAGTAAAAAAACAATGCCACCATGTTCTAAAACTTTTCTTACATGTTTTATTTGATGTTCATGAATATTAGCAATTGGAAATGAAGTTTTTTGTTTAGTTTCTTTAGCTTCAAACTCGATATAACAACCTTTATATAAACCGTTATAATCAAGAGTTGATTGACTAAGAAAATAACCTTCATCAATTCTTCTGCCATGAGTGGTATAGCTTGCTTTACTAATACCTATTGGAGTAGGTTTTTTATAAATCAATGCTCGATTTGTTTCTAAATAATAAGCATTTGAATCATTAATACAATCTTCTAAATCCATTCCACGATTTGCATAGTTAATTACTTTATGTGCTGTTTTTTGAATATGATTTGGATATTGCATAGTAACCCTCCAATAACATTATACTATTTATCTTATTAATAAGTAAAAGAAAAAATTGGTAGTTATGTCAATTGACAGTCTAAAAAAGAATTAGATATTTTGTCGAATGTTAAGACAAAAAGCTAAATATTTATTATGATAGCTTTAAGAATAGAAGGTGTAATGATGTCTTATGAAATAATTTTTGATGATATGATTGATAGTTTAAGAATGGCACAGCTAAAAATTTATGAATATAATATAATTAATGAAAAGAATAATTTGGTAAAAAAACATTATGGTAAATAATTGACAAAATAGGCTCTTTTTTGATATATTTCTATTGCAAGGATGTGATTTGTGTGATTAGTGAAAGAATTATATTAAGTCCTGAAGATATTTATGAAAAAGAGTTTAAAATTGATGCTAGGGGTTATCGTCCTCAAGAAGTTGATAAATTACTAGATGATGTTATTAAAGATTATGGTGAATTTATTAAAATTATTCATGCTTATGAAAAAGAGTATCAGAATTTAAACAAAGAAAATAAAGAATTAAAAGCAGAAATAAGAAGATTAAAAGATCAAATTGATGAAGAAGGATCTGGTAGTAAGCCAGTAAATAATGTTGATATTTTAAGACGCCTTAGTCAATTAGAAAAATATGTGTATGGTAAAGAATAATAACTGGACAAATGCGGTATGAATGCATGCTGAGGAAAGTCCTTGCTCGCACAGCCTGGAATGGTTGTAGTGTTTGTGCATAGGGAAAAAATAACCTATGGTCGAGAAATCGAACGGCTTTGAAAGAACCTTAAATGGTTTTAGTAAATGTAAAAGTGCCAAAGTGACGAAGAAAAGGGAAACCTTGGAAGTGGAACGTGGTAAACCCCACAAGCGAGAAACCCAAATTATGGTAGGGGAGCTGTTACTAGGAATAAAAACGAAGTAACGGACCAGTAAATGGTAGATAAATATTTGTCGCGTTAGAAGTAACGTACAGAACAAGGCTTATAAGTTATTATTTTTTTTATTTTAAAGGAGTGATTTATTTGTTTTCGATTGGCAAAACATTTAAAGAAGCAAGAGAAATGAGTGGGGTCTCTATTGAAGAAGCCTCGCATGACTTAAATATTAAAAGTGTTATTTTAGAAAATATTGAAGCGGGAAGCATTGGTGGTTTCAAAGATATTTTTGAACTTAAAAATTGGATAAGTTCTTATGCCAAATATTTAGGTTTAGATGAAACTAAAATGATTGATGAATTTAATGAATATATGTTTGAATATACATCAAAGATTCCAATTAAAGAAATAGAAAAACAAGTAATGGAACAAAATAAGGAAAAACAAGAAGAAAAAGTTGTTTCGCCTTATACTAATCCAACAATTAAAAGTTCTAAAAAAGGTTATATCTTAATATATATAGGTTTAATTATCGCCGTTATTTTAATTATTTTTTGGAGTGCAAGTCAGGTTGCATAAGGAGGTATTATGAATTTAGCAAATCGTTTAACTATTAGTCGAATTATTATGGCAATTTTTATTATGGTCTTTTTATTAACACCTTGGAATGATTTTAATATAAGTTTTCCTCAGTTTATTGCGGGCGGGAAAGTATTAATTGATATTAAATACTTAATTGTTGGTGTCATCTTTATTATTGCCTCTATTACTGATTATTTTGATGGACGAATTGCTAGAAGTAATAATATGATAACTGATTTTGGCGCATGTCTAGATGCGATTGCTGATAAAATATTAGTAAATGGTTTATTAATTATATTAGCTTATCAAGGTTTTATTAGTGAAGTTATACCAGTTATTATAATATCTAGAGATATAATTGTAGATGCCTTAAAAACTTTAAGCGCTAGTAAAGGGGTTGTTGTAAAAGCTAATATTTGGGGTAAAATTAAAACAATTTTTATGATGCTTGGTATAACCTTAGTCTTATTTTATAATATGCCTTTTGAATTATGGAATATAAAATTAGATTATATTTTTGTTGATATTGCCACTGTTTTATCAATTGTATCAGGAGTTACTTATTATTTTGATATAACTAAAAATGCTAAAAAATGACATCTTTTGTCGAAGTTATTTACTAATAAAAAAATATGTTTATAATAAACCTCACTTTAAAAAAGGAGGTTTTTTAATGATTAAAATAAAAAAAGTAAAGATTAGTTTTTTATATACTAAAAATAATTTAACTAATGTTGAAAAAAAATTAATATACTTATATGGCATCTAGAAAACATTTGTTCGCAAAAAGTGTTGACAAAGAATTAAAACTAAGATAAAATGAATTTGTTAGAAAGATGAGGAAGTTATGAAAACAGTAAAAGAGAATAAAGATAAAGATAAAGCTTTAGAACAAGTTTTAGCTGATATTGAAAAACAATTTGGTAAAGGAGCTATTATGAAATTGGGAGGTAATGAACATATGGAAATTGATGTTACATCATCTGGTTCATTATCCTTAGATATAGCTTTAGGAGTTGGTGGTTATCCGAAAGGAAGAATAATTGAAATATATGGGCCAGAGTCTTCTGGTAAAACCACTTTTGCCCTTCAAGCTATTGCTGAAGTTCAAAAAGAAGGTGGAAGAGCGGCTTTTATCGATGCTGAACATGCCTTAGATCCTGTTTATGCTAAAAATTTAGGAGTTAATATTAATGAATTATTATTAAGCCAACCAGATACAGGAGAACAAGCCCTAGAAATATGTGAAGCTCTAGTTCGCAGTGAAGCAGTAAATATTATTGTTATTGATTCTGTAGCCGCATTGGTGCCTCAAGCTGAAATAGACGGGGATATGGGTGATGCTCATGTTGGTCTTCAAGCAAGATTAATGAGTCAAGCTCTAAGAAAATTATCTGGAACAATTAATAAGACGAAAACTACAGCAATTTTTATTAATCAATTAAGAGAAAAAGTTGGCGTAATGTTTGGTAATCCTGAAACCACACCAGGAGGAAGAGCCTTAAAATTTTATTCAACAATTCGTCTAGATGTTAGAAGAGGCGAACAAATTAAAGGTAGTGATTCGGTTATTGGTAATAAAACAAATATCAAAGTTGTTAAAAATAAAGTTGCTCCACCATTTAAAAGTGCTTGTGTAGATATTATGTATGGTGAAGGAGTAAGTAGAGAAGGAGAGATTGTTGATTTAGCAAGTGAATTAAATATTATCGATAAATCTGGAGCTTGGTATGCTTATAAAGGCGAAAAAATTGGTCAAGGCAAAGAAAATGTTAAAAACTTACTTAAGGAAAATAAAGCATTAAAAGTTGAACTTGAAAATAAAATTAGAGAACATTATGGTTTTAAACCAATTAGTGAAGAAATAGAAGAAGCTAAAAAAGAAGAACTATAAGCTTCTTCTTTATTTAATTATTTTTTTACCAGCAGTTATATTATTTAAATTTTTATTAAAGAAATCCCACAAATTAGCTTTTGGAATATCTTCTAAAACTGTAACATCTACTTCATCTACAACATTACCATTATCTATTACTTTAGCTTTGCCAACAATATCACCTTTTTTAACTGGAGCTTTTAATTTATCAACATTTACTTCAAAAGAATAACTTGGTTTTTCTTCATTTTTCTTTAATAATTTGACATAATCATTTACTAGAGCAAGGTCAACCAAATCTTTCTTACCAAATTCAACTCTTTTAGAACCTAAGGAAGTATCTTTAGTAAAAGCAGTATATATTTCATAAGTATTAAAACCATAATTCAACATGTTTGTGGTGTCGCTACTTCGTTCATCACTAGTTGGTTCTCCCATAACAACGGAAATTAATCTTAAATTATTTTTTTGGGCAGTCGAAGTTAAACAATATCCCGCTTCTTTAGTAAAACCAGTTTTTAAACCATCAACCCCTTCATAAAAACGAACTAATTTATTAGTATTTACAAGCCATATACTAGAACCATCATTCTTTTTTAAATAATCTTCATAAATACTTGTAAATTCTAATATTTTTTCATGCTTAAGTAATTCTTTAGCTATCATAGCCATATCTCTTGCTGATGAAACATGACCTTCGCTATCTAAGCCATGAGGATTTATAAATTTAGTATTTTTTAAACCTAATTCTTGGGCCTTTTTATTCATCATATCAACAAAGCCTTCAACACTTCCCCCAATTTTTTCGGCCATTGCTACAACGGCATCATTACCACTAGCAACAGCAATTCCTTTTAATAATTCTTTAACGGGATAGCTTTCACCTTCTTGTAAAAACAATTGACTACCACCCATACTAGAAGCATTTTTACTAATTAAAACTTTATCTTCTAAAGATAAATTATTTTTATCAATTTCTTCCATAATTAATAACATACTCATTATTTTTGTCATACTTGCTGGGGGATAAGATATATCAGCATCTTTTTCATATAAGACCGTTCCTGTTTTAGCATCTATTAAAATTGCACTTTTACTACTAGGGGCTAAATCTACTTGGGCATTACAAATATTTATAAATGCCAAGCCTAAAATAAATATCCATAATATTTTTTTCACAATTCCACCTCTATAAAAATTTATGTTACATTTTTTAAAATAGACAATATCTTTGACAATTTACCAAAAATTTTTATATCGTTAGTTCTTTATACGTGATATACTTAATATAATAAGAAAGTAGAAGGGTTTATATGAAAGTTGAAAAAAGACATATAATTATATTAATAATCGAAGTTATTATTTTGATTATTATGTTTGTATTTTACCTAAATTATAAGAAAGGGTTGAGTGCTATCGAAAATTCTAATCCAAATTCAAATTCTAATCAAACTTTAGATGCTTTTAAGAATAGTTCTTATTTTAAAGAAGAATATCAAAATGCTTATCAAGATATAAAATATCAAAATAATCCTAATTTTTTAGAAATTACTAATCAATTATTAGATAAAAATTATAGTGCAGATGAAATTAATAATATTTTTGAATATCTTAGTGATAGCAATATTAATAAATTATTAAATATACCATATGTATCTTTAGAAAATTATTATCAAATAAGTAATTTAGATGTTAATAGTATTGATGAATATAATAAATATCAACAAGCTAATAATTTATCTTTTAAAGATGCGGTTACAAAAGTAAATTTACATTTAAATAAAGAATTTTATACTGATGTAAAAACTATTGAAGATCCTTCATCATTAACCGTTTTAGTAAATAAGTATAATGTTTTACCAGAAGATTATGTTCCAAAAGATTTAGTAAATGTTGGTGAATATAGTTATCAAATGCGTGAAGTAGCGGCTAAGGCTTTAGAAGAATTAATGGCTTTTGGGAAGACAGAAAATATAGAATTAATTCCTTTTAGTACATATCGTAGTTATGATTATCAAAATGATTTATATAATGAATATTTAGATGTTGATGATGAAGATATTGTTAATACTTATTCAGCTAAACCAGGTCATTCTGAACATCAAACTGGTCTTGCGGTGGATATTAGAAGTAGTAGTTTAAACGATAATGTTACTGATAGTGATTATGAGTGGTTACTTCTTAATTCTTATAAATATGGTTTTATTATTAGATATCCAAAAGGTAAAAGTGAAATAACTGGTTATATGGAAGAACCATGGCATTTAAGATATATTGGGGTAGAAGACGCGACTAAAGTTCATGAACTAGATATAACCTATGATGAATATTATGATTTATATATAGCTAAGCATTAAAAATTAGGGGACTAAACAGTCCCTATTTTCACGTTATTTTCTGATAATATCTTTATTTGCGAAATAGCAATTTTATTTAATCTCTCAAGTCTTTCAGCTTGTGATAATCCATAATTAATAAATACTGAATTTAAATTTTCTAAATTTGCTAAACATATAAGTTCATCAATCGAAGCATAATCTCTATATTACCATTTAAACTAGGATTTTTTTCTCGCCACTTTTTGGCAGTCATTCCAAACAATGCCATATTTAACACATCTGCTTCAGAAGCATAAACATAATTTATTTGTTCTTTATTTAATTTTTGAGGTATTAAATTATTTTTAATTGCTTCAGTATGAATTTTATAATTAATTTTAGATAATTCTCTTTTAGCACTCCATCCTAATTGTTTTTGTTCTTCTTGTTTTAGTCTTTCAAACTCCTTAATTAACAATAATTTGAATTTGGGGCTAATCTACATTCCAAATTCAAAAGCAATATCTTTATGAGCATAAGTTCCACCATATCTTCCAGCTTTTGATATTATACCAATAGCCTTAGTTTTACCTACCCATTCTTTAACACTAATCTTATAACTATTTAAACCTGCTTGACTTTTAATTGTGGCGAATTCGCCATAATTAAAATTAGGATTATGAAGTTCTTCCCAAATGCCTAAAAACTCAATAGTATTTCTATTTCTAAGCCAATCCGATACAAAAAATTCTCCATCTTTTGTTTTAAGCATATCTGTTATAGAAATATAGTCTTCATCATTTATTTTAGTATAATTAATAATTTGATCATTTACTTTTAATTCAGCCATTAATTCCCTTCTTAATTAATAAAAGGGGCTGTAGAATCTTCTAAACAGCCCGTTTTTCTTCTTCTTTAACAATTTGTTTTTTTAAACATATGAGATATAGCACTTCCAAAATAACGGCCTAAATCAACAACAAAATTGTAGGCATCGATAATGAAATTACCTAAAGCAGCAGAAAAAGCTCCACCATTAATCTCATATAATTCATCATGACTTAATTTCAAATAAATCACCTCCTTTCCATAATTTTTCATTTTTCTAACGGCATTTAAAAGGTCTAACTAAGCCGT
>CANQIN010000016.1 GCA_947623995.1 uncultured Bacilli bacterium
GAATAATTTATTTGATATAGCAGTAAATTATTTAAATATCTGCTAAATTTTATCTTGACATATTACCAGATGTCTTTCATTTGATTATTGTTTCTCGAAAAATATTTAAAATAATTAAGAACTATCCATAGAGTTCCTCCTTTCTATGAAAAGTAAATCTAATTTACTCTTCTACCCATATATTACCTATAAGGGTATCAATTTCCTTTTTTTTGAGAAAATAAAACCATAAAAAAACGTGCAATTTTTTTGCACACATTTTTTCTTACATTTTTCTTAAATTATTTTTACTATAAAAAATAGCATAATTTAAAATAGTATCTATTCCATTTATGTAATCTTCTTTTGTTTCATTAATAAGAATATCTGGTTTAAATATCATTGGTTTTAATAATCTTTCCGTAACTTCTTTTTGAAATTCTTCTTTGCTTTCTGCACTAAAATCAAGGAAAGGATGAAAGTAACATTCAGAAACAGAAAAATAGTATTTATCTATATTTAGGTAATTGCTATTACCATAACAATTTAAAGGTGTACTAATTTCTTCACCAATTGTAGTTGCTCCTAATTTAATTAAATCTCTTAAAGCATATCTTCCCCCAGAGAAAACTCGGTAATCAGTTAAACATATTAATTGTTTATCTTTATTTTCATTTAAGAAATTCATTAATGGTTTGTTTAAAGTAGAATTGCCTCCTAGATTACCTCTTAAATCAATTATAATCGTATCAATATTTGTTAAATCTTCATTTTGAAGTTTATTTATTGCTTCCATAATTTTATTTTCAAACTTTTTTTGGACTGAACTATGATTATATATTAAACAATTATCAATAAATTTATATTCACAATTATTACCATATAAATATTTGTTACTACTAAAAAGTTCATTTTCGTAAGTATCATTTCTATTGAATTTCTTTTCAATAATTGTTCCATCTAACTTTTCTATTTTAAATGTTAATTCTTCACTATTTCTAAATAATGGCAAACCAAATAATACATATCTATTAAACAATTTTTTTTCTATTTCATATCTTCTTTTTCCTAATGTACCATAAGTAATAACATTTTCTAATTCATTAATAACTCTATCCATATTATAGTCATTAATAGATAATAATTTACTGCCTTTTAATTCCAGAGGATAATTAACTAATATTTCATTATCAAACATTTTAAAGTTTATAGGAATAGGCGAAATAAAATCAAATTTAGTATGAGCATCAGATAATCCACTTAATCTTTTGATAATATAATCCATAAAATATTTAAAATTATAGTCATTATCGATATTAAAAGAATTAATTAAATGATTATAAATTTTTTCTAATTCTTCTAAAGATATTTCATGCCAAGGATTTACATGAATATTTTTATAGTGGTTAAGAAAATTTTCATATAATTTTTGATATTTAATCGTAATCATAAAGCCTCCATTTATTCATTTTCATAAGTTAATAAGTCTCTAATATCTTTTTCTGTTAAGCTTTTTATAAAGGCCGCTTCATCGGTGCCATTTTCAATTAATTTATCACTTAATTGTTTTTTTCTTTCTTGTAATTCTAATATTCTTTCTTCAACAGTATCTTTACAAACAATCTTAATAACATCAACTACTTTAGTTTGACCTATACGGTGAGTTCGATCAGTTGCTTGATTTTCGGCTTGAGGGTTCCACCATAAGTCTAGGTGAATAACCACATCAGCACTTGTTAAATTAAGACCGGTTCCCCCACTTTTTAACATAATTAAGAAGACATTGGTATCATCATTATTAAAAGCATTAACTAATTCCATTCTCGTTTTACTTTTTACATCTCCAGCAATTGTGTAACTCGTTATACCATTTTTAGTAAATTCTTTTTTAACAATTTCTAAAGCCGTTTTAAAACTAGTAAATAATAATATTTTATGACCATTTAAAATACATTCTTTAACGACTTTAATTAATTCTTCAATCTTACTAGAATTTTTTTGATAATCTTCAAATAAAATTGCTGGGGTTATACAAATTTGTCTTAATTTAGTAAGCAAACTTAAAATAATCATTTTGTTTTTAATAAATCCCCCATTTTCGATTGCTTTATTCATTAATAAATTAGCTTCTTCAACCGCGGCCGCATAAATTTTCTTTTGTTCATCTTCTAAATCAACAATAATGGTATTTTCAATTTTATCTGGTAGTTCTTTGGCTACATCACTCTTTTTTCTTCTAAGTAAAAATGGTTTTATTTGCTTTTTTAATTTACTTAATAACTCATTAACTTCATCATCAAATTCTTCTTTCATTTTATACTTTTGACTGAAATTAGTAATATTGCCTAAAAAACCAGGCATGATAAAATCAAAAATATTCCATAATTCAATAACGGAATTTTCAATTGGCGTTCCAGTTAAAGCAAATTTAGCCGTAGCATTAATTTTCTTAACGGTTTTAGAAATATCAGTCATCGGATTTTTGATAGCTTGGGCTTCATCAATTATCATAACTTTAAAATTTAAATCTTTATAAAAGTTAAAATCTTCTTTTAATAGTCCATAACTAGTAATATAAATATTGCCATCATATTTTTTTAATTCTTCTAATCTTTGATTTTTAATTCCAGCAAAAACGTGATATTTCATTTCTGGTCCAAATTTATTAAATTCTTCTTCCCAGTTATAAACTAATGAAGTTGGCACGACAATTAAAACTTTATCATCTTTTTCTAAAATTTTTCTTAAGAACACAATGGTTTGAAAAGATTTTCCTAAACCCATTTCATCGGCTAAGATACCACCAAAACCACATTTATAAATGGTGTATAACCATTTTACACCTTCAATTTGATAATCTCTTAACTTTTCTTTTTCTTCTTTAGTAAATCTTACTTTACAATTTTTGTATTCTTTAAAGTTATTTATAAAGTCATTAAAAGTATCATCTGTTTCAATAATATTTGATTTTTCTTTTAAACTATCTAAATAAAGAGCCCTGAATTTAGGGATTTTACCATCCATTTCATAATCTAATTGTAGTTCTTCTTGTAATTGTTCTAATTCTTTAATTTCTTCACTATTGATATCGATAATGTCTCCACTTTTTAGGCGATAGTATTTTTTCTTTTGTTTTAAAGAGGCAAAAATATTACGTAATTCACTTTCTTCGACACCTTCTAAATCTAAATGATAATTTAAAATTTGATTCATTCCTAAATGGAAAGTTGAAGATACTTTAGGCTTTTTAATAATATTGGTTTCTTTTAATTTTTCAGAAGTATAAACGGGATATTTACTACCAAGTTCTTCTAAACCAACATCTAAAAAATCAGCTATATCATCAATATCTTCTAATACAATATTATCTTTTTTTAATTTAAAACCATATTTTAATATTTCTTCAAAACATTTATTTTCAAATTCTTCATCTCTTAAAATGACATCTTCATCTTTTATTTGGTTATATAAAACTTCAAAGCCATCATAATCAAAAACAATTTTAGCCGAAATATAATCACTTTCTAAATCAAAATAATAACTTACTTTAGGTTCTTTAGATATAACTAAATTAGGAACCGATTCATCAACAGTAATTTGTTTTTTTAAAAATGGTAATAAATAATTTTTAAAATCTAAAAATTGTTGTTCATCAAATAATAATTCATTTAAATCATGATATCTTAATTCCCGGTATAACTTTCGTTCTTTATAATTCAATCGATATATATTATTTTGATACCAAATATATTCAAAGTCAGATGTTAATTCATAAACATCTTGATAATTACATTGTAAATTTAAGCGATAGTAATTATCTTCTTTAGTAAGAATGGCATCATAGAAAAAACCATTTTTAACTTTAATTTTTTTATTTAAATTATCAACATATATTTCTTCTTCTTTTTCTAAATATTGTTTTAAGATATTATCATCCATTTTAAAATCTCTTAAATTATTATAATTAAAAGTTGTTTCTAAATAACGTAAGAAATCTTCATCTTTTTTAGAAAAATAATATTTATCTGGGTCATAAGTAAAAGACATGCCAAAACTAAATTTTTCTTCATTATAATAAGCTTCGATAAAATCCCAAAACTTCTTATTTAAAACATATAATTTATCATCACCAATTTTAACTTTTAAATTAGTTTCAACAATATTACCACGATAACGATGTTCATAAAAATTAAAATTTAATGAGTGAACTAATTTCAATTGTTTTTTAACACCTAAAGATTTATGATTGTAATTCTTTTTTATTTTATTTAAAAATAATTTACTTTTTTCTTCTAATTTAAATTTATTAGAACCTGTTTCAAATATTTCATTACTATAGCTAATTAAACAAGCGGCAAGATGTTCACAAGAATGATAATGATAAAATTTTGAACAATCGCAAAAAAAACGAAAACGTTCTTTATTTTTTAAAATATGAACATTATATTCAACTCGATAATTAAAAACAGAAAAAACATAATTTTTCCAACCATTATCGTAATAAGGTTCATCCATATAAATATTATCTTCGTCATATTCTAAACCTAACTCATAATCGTTTTTATTAACAATCTGTAATATAAATTTTTCAATGCTATTCAAAAAATTACCACCTTTCTATTTTTTCTTTCTAGATAAAACTTGATATTCTCTTTTTAACTTTTCTAAATCACTTTTTTCTTTTTCATCTGCCATAACTAACATCCCTAGAAATATTCCATTTAAAAGTAAATACGTTATCGTATCTAATACAGCATCTTTTCTACTTTCTAATTCATTTTGATAAATTGATTTTTCTTTATTTAAAATTTGAATATTATATGTTGGATAATTATTTATTTCATCTATTGTTTCAGTGTATTCTGGAAATTCTGATTCTTTTGTTAAATATTCATTTAAAAGTTCGGGGTTACTTACAATATCTTTAATATCTTCTTCTTTTATGTTCTTGTAAGAATAAATACTGTGTATTTGACGGTATAAACCATTATTAGTTTTTTCCCAAGCTGTATTATATTCTACTAAAAGTTTGACATTTTTATATCCTTCTAAAGTCTTTTTTTCAGGAGCAAAAACTGCTTTAGTTCGTTCATCATCTTCATTAACAGTTTCAATAGCTGGGACATAATATTTAAGCATATCTTCCGTAAAAGGCGTCATATGTTTACTTCTAAAAAGTAAATAAGTAACTAAAATAATTCCCATTTTAGAAGCACTAGACACTTTTTGTAAAGCTTCTCTTTCTTTAATTGTTTTTTTCATTTCTTCTAAAGTCATTTTAATCCTTCTTTCAATGTTTTATTATATTAAATTAAGTTTAAATGTCAAGTAATTTAAAGGTTTCATTAGTTATTGAATATAAATATGTTTTAACAGGCTTTTTAAAAGTTTTTATTACATAGTTTTTATATCCTTTTAATTGATTTAAATATTCTTTACTAGATACATTTTGTAATTTATAATCAATAATTAAAATTTCACTATCTTTAATAATTAATAAATCCATTATGCCATGTAATAGTTCTTCATCATCTTCCCAAATAAATTCATATTCATGATAAATATCAGCAGTTAAACTATTTTTAATAATTTCACTATTTAAAAAGGCTTTTATTTTAGTTTTAATAAATTCATCGGTTATTAAATCTAAACGAGGTTTTTTAAAATCTAAATATTGTAAGGTTTCATGAAATTTTGTCCCTAATTTCATATTTTCAATTTCTTTTAAAGTTGCTAATTCATTAATTTTTTTAGAGAATGTTTTTTGTTCTTCTAAAGTATTATCTTTTACTAATTCTAAAACGTTTAATTTATCTTCTTTTACTTTTTTTAATTCTTTTGTTTTAGGAGTTAAATAAGCTTTAGAAATATTAATATTAGGCATTTCTTTAAGATATGGTTGATAATACTTTTTTAAAAGATTTAAAAAATCGGCAAAAGAACGAGCCTTTAATTTTTGACTATCAGTTATTTTACTATTTAAAATATCTTTATCATTATGAGGAAGAATAAAAATCATTTTTTCTTTACTTCTGGTAAGGGCTACATAAAACAATCTAATTTTTTCAGATATTTCTTCGGTATAAAAATCATTTTTAACTAATTCTTTAACAAAAGTTGGGTAAAGACCTTCTTTATCAATAGAACAAACTAAACCATATTTTTTAGAATATAAAAATTGTTCTTTAATATCATCTAAATTAAATCTTTTATATAATCCTGAATAATAACAAATAGGAAATTCAAGACCTTTAGAAGTATGAATATTCATTAATTTAACACAATCATCACTTTTCTTTTCAGCTCGATATTTTAATTCTAATTTATAATCAACTAAATTATTTAAATAATTAACAAAATCTTCATAAGTATAACCAAATCTAGTACATTCAAAAACAAAATTTTTAAAGTAATCTATTAAAATCATACTATCATTTATATTGCCAATGGTAATTATTTTTTCATAATAATTAGTTGTTTCAATAATTTCATCTAAAATTACATTTAATGGTTTAGAATCAATTCCAACTATAATTGGTTTAAGAGTTTTTACTACAATAGAATCTTCATATAAATTATTTGTTACAATGTTATAAATTTCTTCATCACTTAAATTAAATAGAAAACCTCTTGCTAAAGTTACAAATGCCATTTTATAGTCATCATCTTTTACTTTTAAAACCATTTTATTAATTAGTAAAAAAGTATTTTTTAAAGTTTGAAAGTGAACATTACTTTTAATTTGTTCATCATAATAAGCATGAATAGGAACGCCTAAATAATTAAAAATTTTTTGATATAAAGGAAAATTACTACCTCTATCCATTAAGATACAAAAATCTTCATATTTAACTTTTCTTAAAGTTTTATTACTGACAATTTTTTCTTCATTTAAAACTTTCTTTTTAATATCATTAGCAATATAAAAAGCTTCAATTTCTTCGTTTAAGTATTCTTTAGATGGTTGATAATTAACAATTTCCATATCATAATTAAGATTATCTTTACACTCTTCATACATTTTATTACCAAAAACCATTTGATGTTCTAAATAGTAATTTGCTCCGCCAAGATTATCACTCATTAAGGGATTAAAAAGTAAATTAATATTAGTTAAGACTTCTTTTCGAGAACGAAAATTATCAATTAAATCAATTTTATAACCATTCTTTTTTTCTTTATATAAATTATATTTTTCTTTAAATAAATTGGGATTAGCATTACGAAAACGATAGATACTTTGTTTAATATCACCAACCATATAAACATTATCTTGACTAATTAAATTAATAAATGCTTCTTCTAAATCATTGGTATCTTGATATTCATCAACCATAATTTCTTTAAATTGTTTTTTTACTTCATTTAAAATATTAGAATTATTCTTTACTAAATAATAAGCAATTTTAAAAATCTTAGTAAAGTCATAATAGCCAAGTAATTCTTTTTTTTCTTCATAAAGAGCAAAATAATCTTTTAAAATATTTATTAATACGGTGGTATTATTTTTAGTGTTAAAATAGTCTTCTTTTAAATCTTCTTGAGATCCAAATCTAAGTAATTCTTTTAAGTCACTTAAAGTATTATTTAAATTTTCTTTTACATCTTTTAATTCTAAGGAAGCATCTTTAGATAATCTTGGTAAAGTAATACCACTTAAAAGATAAGCTTCTTCATAACTTTGAGCTCCAAGTAAATTTTGTAAAGCATCATTTAATTTAACAAAATATTTTTTATCAATAAAAGATATTTCTTCAGTAATACTAGCAATTTCTTTAATTTTACTTAAAACGATTTGTTCATAATCATTAAATAATTTTGCAAAGAATTCATCATTATAATAATTAGTTAAATAATTATCTAGATATTCTTCTATATCTAATTTAAGTTCAAGTTTTTTAGCAATATTTAAAAATTCGTTTAATAAGTTATCATCATCCTTGACACAGAAAGTGTCAACTAATTTTAAAAAGTTAACATCTTCTTTTGTATAGTAATTGTCAAATATTTCTCTCATACATTCTTTTTGTAAAATATCAATTAAAGTATTATCAGTTATTTTAGGATTACTTGGGATATTTAATAAGTAATGATATTTTTTAACTAAAAACAAGGCAAAAGAGTCAAAAGTGCAAATAAATGATTCATCTAGTTTAAGTAATTCATCTTGTAAAGTGGCTTCTTGGCTAATAGAATTTCTAATTCTCTCTTTCATTTCTTTAGCTGCTGCATTAGTAAAAGTTAAAATTAATAATTCATCAATGTGGATGCCTTTTTTTAATAAGTTAATAACTCTTGCTGTTAAAACACTAGTTTTTCCTGAACCTGCTCCTGCACTAACTAAAATATTTTGACCACTTTCATTAATTGCTTGTAACTGCATCGCTGAGTAATTCATCTTCTTCACCTCCTAAAAATTCTGGCTTAACTTTTTTCTCATAAACAATATCTAAACCATTATAATTACAAATCGCTTCATAAGGACAAAATTCACAGCCAACATTTTTATTCCCAATATTTTTAGGTGCAATAGCAAAATTACCATTAAAAATTTCTTCAACTGTTTCATTTATCTTTTGTTCCGTAAATAAATTCATTTTAAGAAGTTCTTCTTTACTCATTACTTTTGAATATTTATAAAAACCTTTAGATGATTTTTTTAAACTTTTAATTACTTTACTATCAGAATAACTACTATCAAATTTACTTAAAGCATCTTCATCATTTATACTATATCCTTCTAAATAATACTCTTTTTCTTCTAATTCTTTTTTTAGATGTTTTAAATCAGCATTAACTAAAGAAGGTATGACTTTTTGAAGATAAAAACCTACTAATTCATAATCTTTAAATTGAGATTTACTAAGTAAATAAGCATATATGGGAAGTTGCATGCCTATTCCATAATTAATTAAATAAAAATCAATTTTAGGACTACCAGTTTTATAATCAATAACACTGATTCTTTTATCATCATAATAAAACTTATCAATAAAACCTTTAAAAGTAACATCATGATTAATTAAAAATTCAATCTTAACTTCACATAAAACATTCTTAAGACTAGAATAGGTTTCTTGTCTTTTAATTTCTTCAATTACTCTTCTTAAATTATTAGTTAATTTATTAAAGAAAAATTCTTCTTTTTTAGAATTATTAAAATTAGCTTTTTCTTCTAAAACTAATTTTTCAAAATCAAAATCTGGCTCATAAAATTGTTCTAAAACATGATGATAAAAAGTCCCAATACTTTGAAAAAAAGTAGGATTAGATTTATTAATTCTTAAAACATTATTTAAATAAAAACGAAATGGACAACGATTATAAAGATCTAAACTAGAATAAGATAAAGTATTGATTGGCTTTTCAATATTAAATTTCTTAAATTGATGATTATAACTTTTATAATTAGAATCTTTATAAGTAGAATATAATTTATCTAAAGAATTATCCCATAATCCATATTCATAATATGCATCCATATTAGAAGCAAAAGTAAGTTTATTAAACAAATTAGAATTATTATAATTAGGTAAAATCTTTATTTCTTTTAAAGAACATTCTTTTAGAATTGGAGCTAAATAGAATTTACCATCATCTAAAGCACTTAAAGAAATAGTTAAATTAGGATAATAATTTAATCTTTTTAAAGTATCATGCAAGATATTTTGATTTTCTTCTAAGATGCTTAACATATTTAAACTACTTCTTTCTTTATCAGTTAAATATTCATAATTTTTAACTAAATTAGGAAAACAAGATTCACAAGCATTTACTAAAAAGATATAAGCATCTTGATCTACTTCACTTGTTAAAAAATCAAAATCTTTAATAGAGTTTTTTGGAATAGCAATTTTAATCGTTAAGTTTTTTAAAGATTCTAAAACATAATTATAAAATTCATCATTTTTTTCGAAAGTAAGATATTTATTAGCAAAATTAATTAAAGCATTATAAACTTTTTCATCAGTATGATTTTTTAAAGTTTGCTTAAGATGTTCAAAAATAGTTAGCCAATCTTCATTGATATGATTAACAAAATATTTGACAATTTTAGTGGAATAAATATTTAAAGTTTTGGTAAAAGAAAAATTTAAATTAAAGAATTTGCCATAAGTTAAAAATAAATTACGATATTCATCACTTACATTAGCTAAATATATTTTTTGATAAGGAATTCCTTCTTTAATTAATTTAACAATTTGATTACAGATATTACTTACTTCTTCTCGTTTTTTTAAATTAGTAAAATAAGGTATGGTATTATTTTGAACATTAAAATCTTCTTCACTAACTTTTGTTATTTTAGAACATTCTAAATATAAGTTATTAACAATATTTGTTTTAGTTAAATGATAAAAACATAATTCATAATTTTTTAACCATTCTTTAAATAAAGGATTAAAACTTAATAAATTATTTTCTTCTAATTCTTTTTTTATTTTGTTTAAAAAATTAATTTTTTCATTAGAAGATTCTTCATTATTTAAATAATATAAATTTTCTAAATAAGTTTTGGCTATTTCTTTAGTGGTATGATATTTAGAGGCAAGATAAAATAAAGTTTCTTCAGTGTAATCAAAAAAAAGTTGACGTTTTAATTCATTTAAAGACATAACTAAAGAAGATAAATCATTATTTTTTCTTAATTTATCTAATAAAGATAATTTGTTATTATTACTTGTTATGTATATTTTATGCATACTACCACCAAAAATATTGTATCACAAAATGAATAGTTTACCTAACAAATTGGTCATTTATTTCTTGGCATATTTTGTAAAAAGCAATGGCTGTACCTTCCGCATCATATAAAGCCCGATGATGTTTATCATCATCAAATTTAACATCTAAATTAGTAGTTAATGTTTCTAATTTATGATTTATCCATTCAGGATGAAGAATTCTAGCAATTTCCATTGTATCTATTACATCATTTTTAAAAGGACCTAGGCGATACTTAAAACAGGCTACCTTGATAAAAGATACATCAAATTTAGCATTATGAGCAACGACTGGACAATCACTAACAAATTTTAAAAATTTTTTTACAACAACTTCATCACTCTTACAATTTTTAACCATTTCATTGGTTATATGAGTTATAGAAGTTATTTTAATTGGAATAGCAATTTCTGGATTTATTAATTCATTAAAACGTTCAATAATTTTGCCATTACAAATTTTAACTGCTCCTATTTCAATTAATTTATCTTTTCTAGGACTTAAACCCGTTGTTTCAACATCAAAAACAACAAAAGTATCTTCTAATAAATGATATTTATCTAATAATGCTTTGATATACATCCTAATACCTCTTTTCAAAAAATGATTATATAAGTCTTTTAAGTAATAGTCAAACAATAAATTTTGACATATTTTGGCGAATAACTTTAATTTTCTTTTTTTATTAATTATACTAAAGGCATTCTTCTTTAAAAGAAGAATAAAAGCTGATGAACTATTTTCTATTGGTTCATTAGCTTTATCCAATTTCTTGATTTTTTCTTGTTTGCCATTCATAAAAAGGTATTAACAATAATGAATGAAATTTTTTGAGTCATCCTGCTTTCTAAAACTCATTAAAACAAGAAAAAATAGTAAAATACCAATTTCAATTTTGGTATTTTTTAATTGACTTAAATTTACATTATTTTACAAGAAATTAAAATAAAGAATGCTAATTCAAAAATTAATTACTTAATAATTGAACATCTTCTTTTTATTGCAAATTATTTAACCAAATTAAATAATCATCAAGACATTTCATTATTTCTTCTTCACTTTGACAAGAGCATATTTTTTGTTTCATTTCTTTACTATTTGGCATGCCTTTTAAGTAAAACAAAATATTAGATCTAATTTCTAATAAAGCGGTTTTTAAAGACTTATCCTCTTTTAATAAATTAAAATGTTTTTTCATCATTTGAATTTGTTCTTCATATGTTGGCGGATCTATTAAAACTTTGTTATCTAAATATTCGACACATTCTTTAATTAACCAAGGATTACCTAAAACACCTCTTCCTATCATCACAGCATCACAGCCAGTTTCATCTAACATTTTTTGAGCTAAAATTGGACTTGTTACATCACCATTACCAATAACTGGGATAGAGACATTTTCTTTAACTTCTTTAATTATTTGCCAGTTAGCTTTCCCACTATAACCTTGGGCTCTAGTTCTAGCATGAACACAGATAGCACTTGCCCCTGCTGCTTCACATTTTTTGGCAACTAAAACAGCATTAAGAGAAGAATCATCCCAACCACTTCTAATTTTAACAGTTACAGGTATAGAAACTGCATCTACAACACTTTTAACAATCTCATATATTTTATCGGGATTTTTAAGCAGGGCACTTCCTGCTTGGGCGCCTATAGCAACTTTAGGAACTGGGCAACCCATATTAATGTCAATAATATCAGGATGCATTTTTTCTTCCACAATTTTAGCCGCTTCAACAAATGAAGAGACATCACTTCCAAATATTTGCTGAGCAATTGGTCTTTCTTCTTCACTCATTTTTAATAGTCTAAAAGTTTTTTCATTTTGATAAACTAAAGCTTTATCACTTACCATTTCAGCATAGATAAGTCCTGCTCCCATTTCTTTAATAATTTTTCTAAAACTAGTATTTGAATATCCTGCCATAGGAGCTAAGACAACTTGATTTTTAATTTTTACATTGCCTATTTTCCATTCCATATTTACACCTTAACTTCTAAATCAAATAAAATGTCTTTTATATTTTTATTGTAATTTTTTCTTCTTTCATATTCTTCACTTAATGAAAATTTATTTTTCTTTCTATTCAATTTACTTGCAATAATTAAATGATATAAATCAATTATATAAACATATTTAATATTATTATTCATTGTAAAATATATTTGAAATCCTCTTTCACCATTACTTTTTAATGTAGCTTTATAAATGGTTTCATATTTTTGAGGAAAATTATTATATAATTCTAAAATTTTTTTTACTCTTTTAATTTTTTGTAAATCACGATGAGTTTGAACAGAAACATCTCTTCCTATAAAATTATTATCAAAAAATTGAGGGTTTATTAGACAATTATCAATTATGTTTTTTAAATATAAGTTTCTTGTTGAGAAATTTCTTTCTAAAAAATTAGTAAATTTTAAATTATCATCTTTTACTGAATATTGGTTAATAAATATTATTTGTTTAGTATCTACTTTTTGATATTTATTTTTATATTTGTTGTTTATTTGTGAAGAAAAAATTTTTTGTTTGTTATATTTCCCTGATAAATTCATCAATTATTTCGTCCTTATCTATAATGTTATTATGATACGTTTCTTCAGCATTAAAATTATCTTTCCAACAAGATTTTTGATGCGATAATTCAACTAATCGAAAATCGCTTAATTGAAAAAGTTCAGTACATAAATCTTTTATAAAATGACCTACATATTTTTTCTCATCAGTATTAAATATTTCTTTTTCACTTAATTTTTCATTTTTAAAATTTTTATAAACTTCATTAACTACTGGTCCATACACCCAAGCTTCAAAATCATTATCAAATAAATATGGTGAATATTTAACTAATTCCATGCTATCATTATCATTAGATGATTGTTTAATAAAAGCTCCCCACTCACCAAATAGAAAAAATAATACCTTTTGTAGTTTTAATGGAGAAATATTCATTTTATATTTTTCATTATGCAAAAAATTTAAATATTTAGCCAAATCTAAAACATCAAATATCCCTTTTTTTGTATTTTTCATATGCCCAATTCCTCCAATAACACCATTTTCATCATTAAACTAATTTAATAGTTACTTAACTTAAGTTTATCATTTTATATGCAAAAGTCAATAATTTTAGCACACATTCTTAACTAAAACCTAATTTCTACTTCATCACCTTTTTTAAGTAAGAAAGCATTTGCTTCATCACGATCAAGATGTAAATCCATGACTCCATTATCTTTAACTTTAACGAAAGCTTTAATAATACCTTTTCGTTCTTTATCAATTACAACGTCAATCATTTGATTGTCAACTACATTTAATTTTTTAGCATCACTAGGATTTAAATGTAAATGAGCTTGGGCTAAAATGCAACAACTAGAAAGCAACTGTTCTTTACCATTAGCCATTACATATACACTTTCAGCATTAGTTAAATCACCACTTTTTCGAACTGGAGGATTTATTCCTAAAACATAAGCATCACTTGCTGATATTTCAACTTGATTATAAGAACGACAAGGCCCCATAACTCTTACATGAGGAATTTGTCCAGAACTTGTTTTTAAAGTTACGTAATCAGTGGAAGCATATTCATTACTTTGACTTACATCAAAATCTTTTTCCATTTCTTTATTAAATAATTTATTATAAACTTCTTTTGTTAAATGAACATGACGATTACTAATACTAACTTTGATTTTCATAAAATATCACCTAACAAAATTATACAATATAAAAAGAAAATGCGCATTGATTTTCTTTTCTATTTCATAAATTTAACAGTTATATAACTTGTTCCTAAATCATTTAAATTATCAATATGACCAATTTTAGTATAACGATAATTGGTATCAAATGATTTATAGAAAATAACTAAACAATCATTACCATAAAGCATTATATCTCCCACTTCAATATGTTTAGGATTTGTAGAATTAGTTGGTAATGTATAATCCATATAAACATATTTTTCATTACCATTTAGTTCTTGCATCTTAAATTCTTCTGGTAAATGGTTTACAAATTCCTTTACAGTTTCGTTATCATAAAAAGTAGCATTATATTTTTTATCATTTATAGTAATTTTTATATTTTCAATTATATCCATTTCATTATCCTCTCTTTTATTATCTAAAGTTTCTGGTGGAACATATTTTTCCCACTTAAAAACTGTTACGTTTTCTTGATTGTTAAAAAGATATGTATAGACAAAAAGACCTTTATCTCTTTTAATATCATTACTATAATTTTCGGTAATTTTTATAAACGGTCGATTAGCAAATACTTTGGCTTGAAAAGTATCAATGATAATAAAAATCCCCAAAAAAGTAAAAATGATTAACATAATTTTTAAAACCTTTTTCATAATTCCTCCATTTTTAAAATAGTTTAATTATAATTCAGTGTCTCCAGATTTTTTTGATATTTATAATGTAAATCAGTAAAATATTTTATTTCACGATAATTTGCAGCCCATAAAATAATTTTTTTTCTTCATTTTAAATAACTTAATAAATAATCTCCTTTACATTTGCTTTTTCTATACCTTTAATTTTCCTTTTTTGTTTTTATAAATTAATGATATAAATACCACAATAAATATAAATAAAATTATTATTAACATTAAACTTATTGTAATTAATAATGGCCATAATATTCCATTATAATTAAATAATATTTTTAAAATATAATTAGCTGGTTTTATAAATATATTTATTAAACCTAAAACCACAACAAATATAGTAGCAAGTAAAATGCTTATTAATAATAATATACTAAAATAATTTGTTATGTATAATGTTAATTGTAAATTGTTATAACCTAAGAAATAATTTAATATTAGGTTATTTCTATTTAATTTTATATACAAATATATAATTAAAATAAATAAAATTATTATAAAACATATTGCTATTATTGTACTTAAAAAAATAATTTTAAATAATGATTTATATAAACTAATTTCTTCTTTTCCACTATTATCATTAAAGGATACTTCTGTTATTTCACCAATTTTTTTAATCATTTCATTAACATTTTTATAATTATTAATTATTACATGATAATAGTTTGTTCTTAATTTTGGTATATTTTGAGTCAAAGTATCAATATTTAAAATATTATAATATATATAATTAAATTTTTCATTAGTTTGAACTTTATATATGCCTTTTACCAAAAAACTATATGTTTTATCTTCTATGTTAAAAGATATTTGCTTATTTGCAAAATCATATGGATTAATATTGCTACCATAAAAAGAATTTGGCAAAATTATTTCATCAACATTTTTAGGATAATTACCATAAATTAATTCTGGCATCTGATTAATAAAACACGGATATAATTCAGCTTTTATCATATCATTAATTAAATAAATATTTTGATAACTATAATACATAAATTCGACTTTATCATTGTTATTTAAAAAATTCAAATCATTTTCATTATTTATTTTTATTAAAAGTTCTCTATTCTTTAATTGATTATAAATATTCTCATCAATATTTTTTTGAACATATAAAATATATTTAAAAGAATATATAAATAAAACGAAAAAAATTGTTAATAATAATATCAAATAATAATTATGCTTATTTCTTAATATTTTTTTTAATATAATCATTTTTACAATGCTCCTCTCATTTATCAAACTAAAATATTTTTTGATTATTATTTAATTATATTTAATAAATTTTTTCGAAATTTACCAATTATATTAATAAAGGTTATTATTAATAACAAGAATGCTAATAAAATCATCATTTCTATTAATACTTCATAAGAGAATAATATCTTAATTCCACTAAAATTAGGATCATATTTGGGCAAATATATTTGAAATAATTTCCATAAGCAAAATATCAATGGCAATGATATTAGTAAGGTAACAATAAATGTTAAAATACTATTTGTAATACTTTGAATACTAAACTGCCAATTATTATAGCCTAATAATTTATTTATCAATAAATTTTTTTCATCTTTTTTTATTCTAATAAAACTAATTATTAAAATAATCAATAATATAATTATCATTAATCCTTTACTTAAATGTATAAATAAATCAAATGATTGAGTTGCAACTTCAATATTTAAAGTTACGGATGGATTGGCATAATAACCAAGTTCTTTTAATTTGGCTTCAACCAAATGGGCATCTGATATTTTATTTAATTCATATATTAAAGAATTATCTTTGCTAAATCCTTTTGCTGATTTATTTAATTCTTGAACATTAGAATAATAACTAAAACACATTGATTTATCCATAAAACGATTGGTTTTAGTATCATATAAGCCGATTAATTTAAATTTAGTTTTTTCACCATCTCCTAAATCTGATGCTAAAGTTATTTCTTTATTAAGATATTTTCTTAAATCAATTTCTCTACTTGTATCTAAATAACCATTCTCTGGATCTTTAACCATATCATTTCTAACAAATGGATAAAACTTATTTGGACATATTAATAAATTTTCATCTTTATTATTTTCATCTATTGTATTTCCCTCAACAACTTCTGGTGGATTAACAAATCCATGAACCATTATTACAGGTGTTTCATTATATTCATCTGTTAATTCTTCCATACTAGTTAATGAATAATATCCATCAAAAGTATACGTACCAGCAACTTCTGGCATATCATCTAAAATCTTTTTTACATAATTATTCTTTCCTTGTTCATATAACATATAAGTTCGATAAAACACATTATTTAAAAGATGATTGTCCCAATAATTTTTTACTGAAACTGGCAAAAAATTTACTACACACATAAAAGACATACAAATACTTAATAAAATGCAAATTATTATATTTGATTTTATTCTAAAAAATTTTTTTATGCTTAAAAAACTAATTTTTGTCATAATTTATCTCACCATTTTCTAAATTATAAACTACATCAGCATATTTTTTAGCATCTTTACTATGGCTTACCATTATTATGCATTTAAAATTTTTTGACATTTCTTTTAGTAAATTAAAAATATATTCTTCATTTTCAACATCTAAATTACCAGTTGGTTCATCGGCTAATATAATATTAGGATTATTGGCTAAAGCTCTAGCTATTGCCACTCTTTGCTGTTCACCACCAGATAATTCTTTAGGAAAATGTTTAATACGTTCTGATAAACCAACTTTGTCTAATAAAATTTTACTTTTATCTTCCATTTCTTTATAACTATATTTTTTTTGATTTATTAACATAGGTGTTAAAACGTTTTCTTGAGCAGTTAAGAAATTATCTAAATAAAAATCTTGAAAGATAAAGCCGATATTGGTATTTCTTATTTTAGCTAATTCTTTTAATTTTAAATTATTTACTTCTTTATTATTAATCTTAACTATTCCATGATATTTAGAATCAATTAAACCTAGTATATTCATTAAAGTAGTTTTACCTGAACCACTATGCCCAACAATTAAATAAAATTTACCATATTCAAATGCCAAATTTATATTTTTTAAAGCAGTAATATCTTTACCATTTTTATGATAAATCTTTGAACAATTTTTAATTTCTATCGCTATAACATTATCCATACTTTCCTCCATTTATATTTATTTTCATAAAAATTATATCATGGTTTTTAAAACTTTTATAATACTTTCTAATTTAATTAAAATAAGGATATCTTAATTTAAAGTTATCACTATTTAAGTTTTTATTAAATAATTTTATCAATTTTAATATTTCTAAAATTCTTTTTTCGTAAATATTTTTTCTGATATTTTATATGAAGCATAGACCATAATTAAGGCGACTATTATTAAAATTAATATTAAATAATCTTTTAAAAAAGATAAAGATGTTAAAAGATTGGTTATATCTATATAATTTGCAAGTAAACTACCAATAATGACTGTTCCAAATACAATTAAAAAGATGCCAATTCTTGCTTTTTCAACGCCAAATTTATAAATAATTGGATACATAACAGTTAAAACTAATAGAGTACCAAATACTGTACCAAACATTGTTACTAATATTTGTTCATAATTAATAACTTTAGTATTCACATAAGAAATAATAAAAGATAAAATAATTGTGATTATTGAAACTATAAAGGTCATTAAAATTGTTGTTATATATTTAGATTTTACACTGTTGGTTCTTCCATTAGGTAATGATATAGAATAAGCATCCCATTTATTATAATTATCATAACTAAATGTTGAAATCATGATCATTACGCACATAAATGGAATAATAAAGGATATATCCATTTTTCCAATTAAACCCATTATGGCATATACAACAATCAATATTCCTAGTAATTTTAAATTACTTTTTATCATAGCTAAATCTTTTTTTATAAATCCGATCATTACTCTTCCCCCCCTTAATCATTAAAACCATAAGGTCATCTAAAGTTATTTTATCAATTATAGAAATATTATATTTAGTTTTAAATTCTTTTTTGTTAGGAACTAACACTTCATATTCATATTTTGATTTTTTATACTTAATATAATCATCTTTAGAAATACTCTTAAATTCTTTTTCACTACATTTTACTATTCCGTATTTATCTAATAATTCATCAGTAGTTTTAGATAAAACAATCTCACCGTTATTGATAAAAGTTATATAATCAGCAATATGCTCTAAATCAGTAGTAATATGACTAGAAAGTAAAATAGAACACTCATCTTTTTCTAGTATATTTTGAAATATTTGAATGACTTCTCTTCTAGCTACTGGATCAAGTCCACTAGTTGGTTCATCTAATATTAAAAGTTTGGGATGATGTGATAAGGAGGTTGCAATTTCTAGTTTTTTTCTCATACCTTTTGAAAAAGTTTTAATTTGTTTATTAGGTAATAAGGAAAATTCTTTTAAATAACCATTAAACATTTTAGTATCCCAATTTTTATAAATACCTTGCATTGTATTATTTATATCATTAGGGGTAAGAATTTCAGGAAAGAACATATCATCTAAAACGACTCCAATATCTTCTTTGATTTTTCTTTCATCTTGACGATTATCTAAGCCAAATATTTTAATTTCACCACTATAAGATTTAATAATATCTAGGATTGCTTTGATAGTCGTAGTCTTACCTGCTCCATTTTCACCAATTAAACCCATTATCATACCTTTCGGTAAATTAAACGTTATATTTTTAAGTTCAAAGTTATCATATTTTTTACAAAGATTTTTAATTTCTAAAATATTATCCATAATTATTTTTCCTACCATAATATATCTAACATTTCTTTTAATGTTTTTTTATTTATGTTATTCATTTTGGCAATAGCAACTGCCTTATCCATAAATTCTTCGATCTTATTTAATTGTTCTTCTAATAGAACATCTTTATTTATTTTAGCAATATAAAAACCTTTAGATGGAACATTTTTAACATAACCTTCTTTTACTAATTCTTCATAAGCATTTTTAGTTGTAATAACACTGCAACGAAGGTCTTTTGCTAAAGTTCTTATAGAAGGTAATAACTCATTTTCTTTTAATTCATTAGAAACTATTTTAACTTTTATTTGTTCTTTAATTTGTTCATATATAGGAACACCATTTGAATTACTTATTATAATTTCCATAACTAACCTCTCTGTATATATTGATTATATACAGATTATACACGGTTGTCAATATAAAAAAAAGAATATCAATTTTATTTGATAATCTTGCTCATATAAATTGTAATTTATATTATAATATTGCACAAGATAAAAATACCAAAGCAAAACCTATAATTAGACTATAAATAGTATTTTTAGGTTTTACATTTAATACTAAAATTGTTCCTATAAAAATAATAAAATCTATTATACTCTTTAAATAAAAATACGATATTCCAATACTAAAACATAATCTAAACATTACACAAAATATTAAACTACAAAATAAAATTGCTATTTTATTTTTACTTTTTGCATACCAACAAATAAATGCAAGTATTGGACTTATAGCTGTTATTCCATACCAAATCAGCATATAGCTTTTTGGATTAAAACCACTAAACCTAATTGTATATAAATGATAACTCAATGTCATACCTATAAAAAATAAAAATACATTCAAACTTGCTCTTAATGGTGTTTTGCTAAAAACAGAAATAGTGATTGCTAAAAATATCCATATTCCAACATAAGAAAAGACATTTCTTAAATCTAATATTCCTAGTATATGTTGCCACCATATTTCATCATTAATGGAGAGGTTATCTAACCATTTGGAAAACACACCTAAAATTATACCTAATAATAATATTAATAAACTATATATAATCTTTTTAGATATTTTTATATCTTTATTAGGTTTTCTAATACTATCAAGAGAGTCTTTCATTGTGAACCTCCTCATACTAATTACTATTTTTCTTACTAAATATTGTATCATGAATTTAATAACTTTTTTATTACCTCAAATTTAATTTTTTAACTAAATATATTAAAATCAAAAAGTAGTCAATTTTAACACTAACTACCTTATAATTCTTATCTAAAGATATATTTTCATCAACAATATTTCTTCTTCTTTTAAAAATTTAATTTTTTATTTTACTAATAATTTCTCTTAGCTTTTCTATATTTATTGGTTTTTCTAAATAAGCAGTAAATCCTGAGTTTAAATATTTTTCTTCACTATCTAATTCAACATCTGCTGTTAAAGTAATAACTGGCGTTTTAAAGCCATCAATTTGTTTTAATCTTTTAAATGTTTCTACTCCGTCCATTTCTGGCATCATAATATCCATAAAAATTAAATCATAATTTTTTTCTTTAACCATTTTTAAACATTCAAAACCACTTAGGGCATTATCTACTTCATATCCTTCTTTTTCTAATATTTTAGTGGCTACTTTTAAATTAATTGCACTATCATCTACTACTAATATCTTCATACTTACTCCTCTACAATTTTTTGAGTTAAATAGATAGTAAATGTTGTTCCTTTTCCAATGCTTGACTCACATTCTATTTTTCCACCCATCATATCTAATAATTTTTTAGAAATAGATAATCCTAATCCCATTCCCGATGTCGATGTATCCATATATTTTTCTTCTCTATTAAATTCTTCAAAAATATTATTTAAAATTTTTTTAGACATTCCTACTCCTGTATCAGAAATAGTAATAACAATTTTACAATTATCTTTTTCTATTTTCTTTTTAACTATTAGATGAATACTTCCTTTTTCCGTATATTTTATAGCATTATCTAATAAATTAGCTACTATTCTTTTAATGCTTTCTATATCCCCATTTAAGGTTTTAGGTAACTCTTCAATTTCATCTTGTAATAATATTCCTTTTTCTTCCGATTTAGAAATAAAAAGATATATAACATTATTTAATTCTTGATTAAAATTATAATTAACATTTTTAAGTTTACTTTTATTAGTATCTATTCTTGCTATATCTAAAACATTGCTAATCATTGTTAATAATTTTTCTGATGAAGAAACAATATCTTTAGCATTTTCTTTAGCTTCCTCTAAAGTATCTGCTTCTTTAATTAAACTACTAAATCCTACAATAGCATTAAGAGGAGTTCTTATTTCGTGAGACATACTAGATAAAAACTCACTTTTTGCTCGACTAGCTTTTTCTACTTCGATATTAGCTATTTCTAATTGTCTAACCATTTTTAGATCAGGATTTTCAATTGTATTATACATAATAAATAATATATAAGCATAAAAGAAGCCCTCAAAAATTAATTCTTTATAATATGTTCTTAAGATAAAAGCCACTACATATAAAATTATTAATATTAAAAATGGAACAATTTTAAAAATCGTATTTTTATTTTTAAACTCTAAATAAATAGTTAAAATAACTATCAATAAAAAAGTAAATAAAGAATAAATTACAGCTACATTATATGATGGGCCATTACCATCTAATAAATTACCCTCAAAAATAACATTAAGAGGCAAAATGAGTAATAAAATTATAGATATAAAAGTTATAATGGAAATACTTATTTTTATAAAATTAATATTTTTAATTGTTGGTTTGGCAATCGTAAAACAATATTTTAAAGAAAAATAATTTAGAATCATTAATAATAACATATATATTTTTTGCAATATCCCAACAAAATATAAATTATTTGTAATTTTTGCTACAGCAAAAGTTAGCAAGCCAATTAAAACAAAAACAACATTTAAAATTAACATAATGGAATATAATTTAGTTTCTTTATTTATTACGTGTTTCTTAGAAAAGAAAAGAATAATTAATGTTATATTTATAAGAATTGCAATGATTGGTAAAATTACTGCTTCCATACCTTATCAACCTCTTATTTCTTTTTTCTTTGTAATTCAATTTGATCTTTCATCAAGAAAGCATTATGTTTTCCGATTTCTAATGTATTTAAAAAAGCATAAACATCTTCTTTTTCTACAACTGATTTATCATGAAAACTTTCATTAATTGCATCTTGTAAGGAAAAACCATAACCATAATTACAGCGATTTACTATTTTTTCCTGAAATTCTTGCAAATAATTTTCTGTAATTTCTTCTTGCTTTAAAAATGGTTCTCTTTCCATTATCTCCCATTTTAAAGTAGCAAGTTTTTCCCTTAAATCATCTCTTAATTCTTCAACTGATTTTAAAGTATCTTTATCTATTGTATAATTTTCCCCTATATTAAAATAAAATGTTTGATTATACTGTTCTATTGCAATAGGTATAATCTCACTATTAGTTTCTTTAGCCATTCTTACTGTTCCATTAAATAATTTCATAACAACTAAATTAGGTGTTACATTCCAAGCTCCTTCTGGATAAATTAATAAATTACCACCATTTTCTAAAAGTTCTATAGCTCTATTATAAGCAATTTTTCGATCTTCTTTATCGGGTGTTTCTAAAGGAATTACACCATTCATTCTTAATCCTTGATAAATTAACATTTTATAAAGAATACCAGGATCTCCTAACATTAAGTAAGCTGGTTCTTTAATTACTTGAAAAGTTCTTTGAATATCATTACCTCCTATATGCGTACAAGCATATATTCTAGAACGATTGCTTTCTGTATTATGTTTATCATTTAAAATGACTATTTTTTCTTTTGATAATAATTGGTCTATTTTTAAAATCATACTAACTAAACAATGAATTTTTTTTCTTAAATTTATTCCTTTTAATTTTTCGCCATTATGATATTTTAGTTTTCTTAATTCACATTCATATTCTACTAATTCTTCTATTGCCATTTTTCTTTTTTGAAATAAATTTAGTTTATCCATAACATAGCTCCTAATCTTAATTTTTTTCATTACATTATTATTATATCATAAACTAAAAAAATTACTAAAGAATTCATAATAAATCTTTTTTTCACTTTTTGCTACAGTTAATACACTTTTCTTTATAATATAAA
>CANQIN010000017.1 GCA_947623995.1 uncultured Bacilli bacterium
ATCTATTGGATATTAGACTTCTCTATACCTTTTACAAATAATCTAAGTGAAAGAAATTTAAGAGGTATAAAAAGTAAAATGAAAGTATCTGGACAATTTCAAAACATCAACAGAGCTGAAGATTATGCTAATGTAAGAAGTTATATTGAAACTTGTAGATTATATGGCAAGAATGAATACGACTGCTTAACAAGATTAGTTGAAGGTAATCCTTATACTTTTGTTGAATTATATGAATCAAAAAAATAAGTGAAAAATCACTTATTCTTTGTCATGGCGAGTAAATTGTAACATATTTTCATAATTTTTTCACAATTTAATTTTTAATATTTCTTTTTAGGAATCAAGTTTTACTTTTCTTCACTATTTTTTAAATGATTATTTTTTTTCTAATTTTTTAAATTCTTTTTTTAATAAAATAATTCCTAAAATAAAAGCTAAAATATCAGCTATAATCGCACTCCATAACATAGTTACAACACTTTGACTTTTTAAAGCAATTATTATAATAGCTGGGACAAAAAAGATAACATCTCTAGATAAAGCAAGTAAGGTTGATTTAAAACTAGAACCCATTGCTTGTAAGATAATTGATAATGATTTAATTAAACATGTTAGAATAATACCTCCTAAGAAAATTCTTAAACAATATTTAGCATATTCTAAATATTCAAAAGAATTACCACTTCCAAAAATATTAATGATTAAGGTTGGAAAAATTTCAAATAAGATAAAGGCTATAAAACCAATTATAAAATTAATTATTAAAATATATTTAATTGTTTCTCTAACTCTTTTTATATTACCAGCACCCATATTGTAACCAATAATTGGCATGCCACCTAAAGAAACCCCAATAACAATTGATATGACAATACCAAAGACTTTCATACAAATACCAATAACGGCAAGAGGAGTTACAACGCCATAAGAAATGCCGGAACTAGCTAAGGTCATATAACCATATTTACCAACTAAATTGTTAGCAACAGCAATAATAATTACAATGGCAAGCTGAGTTATTAAAGAAGCTAATCCTAAAGATACTGCTTGCTTACAAACCTTTTTATCAAGTTTAATCGTATCTTTATTTATTTTAAAAGATTTCGCTTTTCTTAAATAGAAAATGCTTATTAAAAAAGTTATTATTTGACCAATAATGGTAGCAAGTGCTGCTCCTTTAACACCCATGTTAAAGCCAAAAATAAATAGAGGGTCCAAAATAATATTATTTATAGCTCCTGAAACTGTAGCAATCATGGCATATTTGGGACTGCCATCACTTCTTATTGAAGCATTTAGGCCTTGACCAATCATATAAAAAGGAAGACCATAACATATAATTTTTAAATAGTCTTTAGCATATCCATAACATTCTACTTCACGAGGATTAGCTCCAAAAATAGTTAATATTTCTTTATTAAAAATATTCCCAATAATAGTTAGAATAACTGATATAATTAATAATAAAAGTAAACCATTACCAATTGACTTACTAGCTTTTTCATTATCTTTGGCTCCTAAAGATAAGTTAAATAAAGCAGATGAACCATCACCTATTAAAAGGGCAAAGGCTAGAGCAATAACGGTAAAGGGATAAACAATGTTAGTAGCCGCATTACCAAAAGCTCCAGCTGCACTCCAACCGATAAATATTTGGTCAACAATGTTATAAAGAGCCGCTACAATCATGCTAATAACACAAGGTATTGCAAAATTTTTAATTAGTTTGGAAATCTTATCATTTCCTAAATCAATTTTTTTCATAAAATTTTCTCCTTTTTTGAGCATAAAAATACGTAAGTCCTTATTTCAATTGGACTTACGCATTAGCTACTCATTGATAAAATGACTTAAAATATTTTATGCGAACGAATAAATTATAGCACAAAAAATAATTTTTTATAAGTTTTTTCAATCAACAAAATTTATTACCAAGAACCTCCTCCACCACAGGAAGAACAACCTCCTCCGCAAGAAGAACAACCTCCTCCACAAGAAGAACAACCTCCAGAATCACTAGTAGATACCGGATAATAGACGTTATCATATAAACTATAATAAGAATTATCATTACTATAATCAAAATTTCCTATATTTAAATCAGGAACTGGAATATTTTCAAATTTTTTAATCCATTTTTTAGATATATTTAAAACATACGTATATGGAAGAATATTATAGAAATAATTTGGATTTTTTAATACTAATTTTTCTAATTGTTCTTTTTCTGCTGTTATTAAAAATTGTCTAAATCCTCTTACTTTAGCAGCAATATATTCCCCATATTCAGTTTTTCTTTTCATAATTATAATAAAGAATAAATTAATAAAATTACATATAAATGACAAAGTATATAAAATATTCCAACTAGGGTCTAAATCCTCAACATATACATATGATATTATACTTAAAATTAATACTACTATACTTCTAATAATTGCTCCTTTAATTTGTTTTGAAGAAATACTATCATATACTTTATCTTGAAAATTATTTTTTAATTCATCTGATACTTCATCAAATGCTTTGTAAAAAGTATGATGTTCACTTAAAATCACTATATCTTTTGTTGTAAATAATCTATCATATACAATTCTTTCCATATTTGATAAAGGTAATAATTTTTTGGCTTCTTTTTCATATATTTCCATATCATTGTTATATTGTTCTAATTCTTTATCATAAATAGATTTTTTAGTATCTATATATTTTAATCTTTCACTTTCATTATCACTAATAATTTCTATATAACCATCTTGCACCAATTTATCTTTCACTGCTAAAAATTTATCTATATTTGCTTCTAATACTTTTTCATCACTTTTTTTAAACAAATATTTCATCATTGAATTTTCGCTTTTATTTAAATTAGAATCAATATTTCTTAATTTTTTAATCTTTATTTGACGTTTTGGTAATGTTTCATTAAAATCCTTTAGTTTTTTAGGCTTTTTAAGTAAATTGGTTATTTGAATATTACTATCTTTTATTTCATCTATTTTAATATATCCCTTACTTGCTAATTGAATAATTAAAGCAATCGTAAATTTTTTACTTGCTTGTTGTTTATTAAATATATATCCAATTTCTGCAGCATTTAAATTATCTGGTGGATAAAATTCAACTGTTTCAATGTTTTTAGGATAATCTTTGCCAAACTTAAACCATTTAAAAATAGTAAAAATAGTTAAGGCAAAAATAATAATAGATAAAAGGAAAGAATACCATCCATAATTCCAACTACCTCCAGTAAAATATCCATCTGGCAATTCAACATCTATAGTCAAAGATTTTTCTAAAGGCTTATATTTATTTAATAATTGTTCACTACAATTATCATTTTCATTACAATCATTTTTATATTTTTTTTGATAATATTTATTTTCATTAAATTTGGCATATATAGTATTTCCATTTATTGAATAATCAACTACATCAGTTACATTTTCTTTTCTAAATTTATCAGCAAAAAAATTTATATTATAGTCTTCAATATTTTTAGGCAATTTTATTTCAACTGAAGCATTATTTATAGGTGTTCCCCAATAATCACCAAAAGCATGAAATATTAATTCATCAAAATTTTTAAATGGATCTTTTCCCATATTATATGTATATTTTATTACATATTCTTTTTTACCACTACTTACATATTTATTTTTATCGCCAATCTTAATTCTAGCTTTTTTCTTTACTGTATCTAAAGTATACTTTTCACCAATTGCTTGATAATTAGTTATAATTGCTTTTCTTTTAATCGTCTTTCCATCTTTACCAGTATATTGAGCCCACTGTGGTGTAAATTTATATATTCCATGATGAAAATTTTCATACCAATTAACTGTTATATTTTCCGTAACATCTATTAAATTATCACTTTTTACATCTAATATAACATTATAGGAAGATATAGTAAAACCATCAGCCAATTTTTCACTACTTGAATCAAAATTATTATCTATTATGTTAAAAAAAACTATTAAAATCATGACAATAAAAAAACCAAACCAATAAATTTTAAAAATTTTTTTACCAATAGAATTTAAAGACTTATTTTTCTTAGCCATTATAATTTATCTTCTTTCTTTTTTATTTTATTTCACAAACTGCGCCTTCTTCTTCGGCTAATTTTTTATTTTCTTCAATAGTAGTATTATCTTCTTTTAAGTCTTCAAAACCTTGTTCTTTTAATACTTCTTCACTGGCATTTAAAACATCAATGTCTAGTACAGTCTTATATTCATAATTATTATCATCATATGAAACAGTTAAACTAACACCATCTTTATTAAATTCTTCGTTATCTTCATCCATAGATTCTTTAAAGTATTTCCAATAATCTTTGGCATCAGCATCAGTTATTTTAGTATTTACTTCCATTGTCATATGATTTAACTTATCATTTTTATAAGTCATAGAAATTACTTGTTCAGTACTCATACTATCATCATTTTCTGTACTCGTACATACTAATTTTTGCTCATGCTCTGAAACCTCATCACAACCTGTAAATAACACCATAACCATTAAACTTAAAAATAACATACAAATTTTTTTCACTTCTTTTTCCTCCTCGTATAATTTAATATTAAACTAAAAACTATCTTAATTCAACATATTTTTCATTATTTATTATTTCAATTTTTATTTTTCCTCTTTTTTCTAATTTTTCTATTAAAAAGATATATACCCAATCAGAATATACTACATTAGGAATTATAGGTTTAATCATCAAATCAGTTACAAATTTATTTAAAGATATTTTTCCCGTACTTTCTAATATTTCAATAATCTTATTACTAAAATAATCATAATTACAAGATACTACTTTCCCATTTATCATATATCTTAATTCTTCATTATCATTAACAATTTCTATCCATTCATTACAATATTCTTCTTTTTGCGATTTAGATAGTACGCGTTCTCTTTTTTCTAATTTTAAAATTTCTTTTTCAGCAATAGCATCAATTGTTGTAATATGCCAATTTAGTTCTTCTCCAAAAATAACACTTATTTCTTTATCAGAATATAAATAACATATTAATAAAAGCAAACAATAATCATCACAATTTAAATGACTTGACCAAACTCTAATTTTTTGACATTCATTACTAATTTTTTTTAATTTTTCAAAATCATCATTTAAATCATAAGAAATCCCGTCAACATTTCTAGCAAAAGGATATGTACTACTAAGTTTACCAACACTTAATGATAATGGTAAACTTATTTTAATATTCTCATTTCCACTTCTTTTTAATAATTGAAGTGCTGATTTTGATGATACTATTCAATAATATTTTTATTAGTTCCTTCAAAATTTTTAATATTCATAACAATCCCTCTTTCCATTTTTGAAGCAGTTTTACGTAGTAAAGTCATAATATTACCTACTTTTATTTTTAATAAATTCTTCTTTTGATGAAACATATATTTCTTCACCAGTATTTTTATCTACTAAAAAAGCTAATCGTTTTAAGGAAGAAGCAGATCTACTTATCATTGCTATTTCACCATTAAACATTATTACTGTCTGGGCAGTTCTAATATTTGGATTTTCAGAAAAATATTTATATAAACTTTCATAAGATATAAAATCTTGTAATGACAAATTAAGACCTGCTTCTCTTATATATTCACTTTCTCTTACTTCATTAGATAAATAATTAGCAATAGTTGTAGTTCTTTCTTCTTCTGGTATGTTAGGATGAGTGTGACCAATGCTAATAAAATCATAACCATTTTTTAAAGCAAATTGAACTGTTTGATTAAGTTTTTCTTCATCAATTTTAGTTACTCTGCTACTTAAATTAGAATCTTTAGAATTACAATCTATCATTTGATCTACTAAGTAGCATTTTTGATCACCCAATGTTCCAGATTTTCCTAATAAAACAAATGAATATTCTTTTGCCGTTTCTGGTATATTTATAATACTAACTAATTTCTTATATGCATCCATAACTTCTTTTGTAAAAATCATTGGTGTATAATCATCATCTAAAGTCATTGGTGAAATTGGAGTATCACCAATATCCATCCTTTTTTCAGAAACTAATTCAGGATGCTCTGTTAATACATGCAAAGAATTATTAATTATATTATCAAAGTTTGATGTTCCAAATAAACCACTTTGCTTTACATCAGATAGATTTTTTATTTTACCCATTTAAATCCTCCTCGTATAAATACTTAATATTATTAATCTTCTTCTAAAAAGTATTTAGCCATTTCTTTATAGTTATCTTGACTGTTTAAACAAGTATCAATTAAATAACCTTTTTCATTATTATTTTGATATTCTTTAATGCCTCTAAGATAAAAACTTTTATTTCTATCTTCTATATAAAAAGGAATAATATCATTATATAAACACTCTCTAAACATAATCATACGTCCTACTCGCCCATTGCCATCTTGAAATGGATGAATATGTTCAAATCTAACATGAAATTCAATTATATCTTCAATAGTTTTATTAGAAAGATCATCATACCATTTTAACAATTTTTTCATATCACTTGGAACAGCTTTAGGAAGTGAAGTTGTAATATTACCCACAAAATTCTTTTTTTGTTTACATTCCCCAACATTAAACCATTCTTTTTCACTTTCTGTTAAAGTTCCGTTTTTCAAAATGAAATGAAATTTTTTAATCATTTCTTCTGACAATTTTTCATCAAGAGTGTCTAACATATATTTAAACAAAGTAAAATGATTTTTAGTTTCAGTTGCATCTTTTAAAACAATTACTTTATCTTTATCTGCCAAAATAGTTCCCGTATCATAAATGCTTGCTGTTTCATCAGGAGTTATTGTAGAACCCTCAATATGATTACTATTATAAGCAAATTCTAATTGAGTTCTATGATATAAATTTCCTGATAGATTCATTATTTTTTGCTCTATTAAAGCTTTTTTAATTTCTTGTGCTTTCATTTCAAACCTCCAATTGCATTTTATTTACCTCATTATATCACAAAAAGCAAACTTGATATATTGTTTGCTTTAGTACTTTATTGTTTGCAATAATTTATTAAGGCATTATCAGTTGGTTTACTATTTTTTTCTATAGTCCAATATTCATCATCTTCATCAAAATCACATCGATAAACATCATAAAATAATGTATCATAATAAATAACACTTCCTATTGTAGTAGTTTTAATTATAAATCTTGGAGCTTCATTATTTAATTTCACATTACTATAATCTAATAGTAATAACAATGTCATAATTAAAGCAACATATAAAGTATTAAGTAATAATCTTTTTAAATAAGTTTTTTCTTTATTAAAAATTGTAAAACCAATTAAAGAAATAACAATACCTATAACAGATTAAATTGATCCCCAACTACTTTCACTAGGAAATACTGAAAATGCACTGAAGATGAGACTTAAACCAAAGAAAATTAAAATTTCAGAAATTAATCGATTCTTTTTATTGATTTTTTTATTAGTATAATCAATAGTATTAACAATATTTTCTTCAAATTTTTCATAATATTCCTTTTCTTTTACTTTCTCCCCACTCATTAAATCATTTAAAGTAATATCTAGTTCTTTGCATAAAGGTTTAAATAAAGACAAGTCAGGCATATTTCTACCGTTTTCCCAATTACCTACACTACGATCTGATACTCCTAACTTTTTAGCTAATTCTTGCTGTGTTAAATTTTTCTTCTTGCGACATTCTAAAATAAATTTTCCAATCTTTTCTTGATTCATAATTTTTTAACTCCTTTCACACTACCAGTTTATAATGTAAAAGTAAATTTTAACAGGAAACAACTCAAGGGTATGACATTATTGCCTATTTCATTTTTAAATTAAGTTATTTAAAATTATAATTGCCTAATTAACAAATTTATACACAATTTATTGATTTTTGTGTATAAATTTGTTAAAATTATATTGGGTGATAAAATGTTGTATTTTAGAAAAGAATTAAATAAAGATAAATATTCTACATATCAACTTAATAAAGCTATTAAAAATAAACAATTATTTAAAGTAGCTAATGGATTATATTCAAATAAAGAGTTTGTTAATCCTTTAGAAATAATATGTAAAAAATATCCTAATGCTATTTTTACTTTAGATAGTGCATATTATTACTATAATTTGACTGATGTTATACCAGATTATTTTTACCTTGCAACAAAAAGAACTGATACACGAATAACAGATAAAAATATCAAACAAGTATTTATACCTAACGATTTATTTGAATTTGGTAAGACCCAAATTGAAATTGAAAATATTAAAGTTAATATCTATAATAAAGAAAGAATGTTAATTGAATTAATCAGGAAAAAAAATTTAATTCCATTCGATTATTATAAGGAAATAATTACTAATTATAGAAATGAAGCTGATATACTTGATATATATAAAATTCAAAAATATATTTCATATTATAAAAATGAATCTTCACTATATGATACTTTAATGCGTGAGGTATTTTAAATGAATTTAGAAAAACTAAGAGGAAAATATCTTGAAAATGGCTTTTCACTTGCTAATGCTTCTGCAAAGATTTGCCAAGATATTATTTTAAATAAAATATCTAAAAGTAAAATGAATAAAAATGTAACCATCAAAGGCGGAGTTGTTATGTATGGCTTAACTAATAATAAAAGACGCGCAACAAGAGACTTAGATTTAGATTTTATAAAATATTCACTTGCTGATGAAGCAATAAAAAGTTTTATAGATATATTAAATTCAGTAAATGATGGTATTAATTTATATATAGATGGAAATATACAAGAATTACATCATCAAGATTATAATGGAAAAAGAGTTAATATTATATTAAAAGATAAAAATAATTTTAAAATATCTACTAAACTAGATATAGGCGTTCATAAAAATTTTAACATAAAACAAGATGAATATTGCTTTAATTTAGAGGCAATTAATGAAAGTGCAATACTTATTATTAATTCAAAAGAGCAAATAATTTGTGAAAAACTAAAATCATTATTAAGATTTGGAATAAGAACAACAAGATACAAAGACATATTTGACATTTACTATTTAATTAATAGTACAACTATTAATAAAAGCGATTTATTAAATATTATAAATACAATAATAATCAACGATATTACAATGAGAGAAAATAATTTAAAAGATATAATAAAAAATTTAACTACTACACTTAATAATAATATTTTTATACAAAGTTTATCAGACGCCAAAAATAATTGGCTTAATATCTCACCTCCCAAAGTAATTAATAATGTTATTGATTACTTTAAAGCTTTAGAAACCATTAATATCTAATGAATACTAAATAATCTTCTTAATTAAACTTTCTAATCTTTTCTTTTTAACATTCACAATTATTCCTATCCCACCAATTATAAAGAATATTAAACCAATTCCAGGAAAAATCAAAAATAATAAATCTAAAGATTTCATTCCTATTTTATCTAGATTATCTTTATCATAATAAATTTTCTAATTTCTTTTTATTCATAAATCTCTTTCACTTTCTAATTTTATTTAAAAAATATTTTCCATTTTTAAAAGTTAATGTTTTATCTTGAACCATTATTAATAAATAAGGATTTTTAATTATTTCTTTTGGTAAATCTTTTGGTTTAATTGCTTTTTCAAATCTGGTAATATTGTTATCTTGAAAATATTTTATTATCTTTTCTTTGGCAAAAAATGTATGATTATTTTTATATTTATTTTTTAATAAAATGCCATAAATAATTCCTAATATACAAATGATTAGAGCAACAATTTTTAATATTTTAAACATTTATAACCCTTCCTTTACAAACATTACAATTTTTTAATATATTCGCTTAAAGTTTTTGGCATATATCTTGGTCCTCTAATGGCAGTGACCCCAAATTCTTTTAATTTATTAAATGATAATTTTTCTTTTTCATATTTAGTAATTAACTCTAATTTCATTACTTTACACTTTTTGAATTTATGATGGTATATGAATGACTCTTCTCTACTAGTTTTAAAATTTCTTCATCTGATAGAGTATCATTTAAGATGATACTAATCCAACTTTTCTTATTCATATGATAGGCAGGATAAAAGCCAGCCATTTTTAATAAATTTTCTATTTCATTTGGTTCAAGCTTTAAATTAATTATTTCTACTTCACCAGTTAATTTTTTATCTAATTTATTTTTATCAAGATTCATTATTAAACCATACCATTTTTTACTTTCTTTATTTCTAAAGGTAGCATATCCGGAAAATTTTTCCCATTCAAACTCTGGATCATCACCATATTTTTGGTTTATAGCATCTGCGATACGGTTTCATTGTTCAATATAAAATTTTTTTTAATATAACAATTATTTTTAATATCTTTTAATAACTTTTTAAATTCTTCTTTAACTTGGCTTATAAAAGACCCTCTATTTTCTTCAATACGAAAGTTAGTATATTCTTCATTAAAAGCTAAATCAAAAACTTTACCTTTAACTATTCCATCTTTATTAATTAAAACATCAACTCTAAAACGATTATTCATAATATTTTTAGAATATTTATAGCAATCCTTATCTTTTTTAAAGCCATATTTGAGTATTTTATTAAAATCAGCTCTAGTTTTTTTAAATAGTTCTTCTTCAATAGTCATCTTGACCTCCTACATTTAATTGTTATATTTAAAGTATATCATAAAAAAATATTTACAAATTTACATATTAAAACGAATTAATTAATAATCATCTTTTTTAATCATGATAGAATTAAATTAGAAAGGAGTTTATAGTGGATAACAAAAAAAATAATACTTTATTAATAGCACTATTAGTAATTTTTGTTTTGATATCATTGGCATTAGGAGGATTTGTTTTTTATGATAAATTTTTTAAAAATCATCTTAATAATCCAATAGAAAATTGGCATGATAATGATTATGATGATGACTTTGATGATTATTACGACGATGATAATCATTATAATTATAATGAAAATAATAATTATGTTTCTAAAATTGATGTTTCTAAAAATTGGATTTATGATGCCTTATATGAAAAAAATGTTTTAGCAAATTCTTATAACACTTATTATGAAACTTATTATGCTAAAGATATTGTTGCTCCATTTATAAATATTGATTCTAGTGATGCTAAAAAAGCTAATGAAGAAATAAAAGGAGTATTTGATGAAGCGGTTAATCAATATAATAATGGTGTAGAAAACAAAACATCATTTGTTAAAATTGATTATGAAAAATATCTTGATAATAACCTTGCTTCAGTAATTTTTTGGTATGGTAAAGGTGGCACGGATATAATAAGAACAGATTATTATACTTATACTTTTGATTTAACAACTGGTAAAATTATGTCTTTTGAAGAACTTTATCAAAAATTTGGTTTTAATAAAAATCAAGTTGATAGGAAAATTAAAGATGAAATTACTGATGAAGTTAATGATATTTTTGAAGATGGTTTTAGAAATGAAAATAGTACAACTTATGTTAATGAAAGTATTGATAATTATGAAAAAAATCTAGAAGATAATACATTAAAATATTTTGTAAATGAAGATGGTGAATTATGTATTATTGCTAGATTAAGTATTCCTTCTGGAATAGGATATCAAGATACTATATTAGAAATTGATTAGTATCTTTTTTCTTTTAAAATAAAGGAGCAAACAACCGTAAAATAGATTGCCATAAAGATTTTAAGAATCCAACTTTAACATCTTTATCAGATAATTTTTTACTATCACTAAAAGACTTTTCAAAATCTTTTTTAATATTTTTAATTTCTTTAACGTTTTCCATATAAATACCATTTTCAAAATGTAAGTATAAACTTCGATAATCCATATTAATTGTTCCAACTACTGCTCTTTCATCATCTGATAAAAAGACTTTAGAATGAACAAAACCATTTTTATATACATAAATTTTTACTCCATTATCATGTAAGATTTTAAAAAATGATGAAGTTAGAGTATAAACAATTTTCTTATCAGGAATACCAGGCACTAAAAGCCTAACATCAACACCTCTTTTAGAAGCCCTAATTAAAGCATTAACCATATCTGTATCAATAATTAAATAAGGAGTCATAATATATAAATATTTTTTAGCACTACTAATCATATTAATATAGACATCTTCCCCAATTAAATCTTTATATAAAGGAGATACACCATAAGGAATAACATAACTATCATTATCTTTTTTATCTTTAAAATCATATTTAAATTTTAGTATATCTTCATTTTTTAAACTAAGAGCATTATACATAGATAAAAACATAACTGTTAAATTCCAAATTCCATCACCAACAATTTTAATACCATTATCTTTCCAAATTCCTAATTTACTATTAACATTAATATATTCATCACTTAAATTAACACCACCAGAAAAAGCAACTTTACCATCAATAATAGTCATTTTTCGGTGATCACGATTATTCATAAAGATTCCCCTAAAAGGACTTAACTTATTAAAAGGAAGACACTTAATTCCATATTTTTCTAACTCTTTAGGATAACTAGTTTTTAGCATTGCAATACTACCCATATCATCATATAAAATTCTAACATCTACTCCATTACTAGCCTTTTCTTTTAAAATATCTAAAATACCATTCCACATTTTTCCTTCATTAATAATAAAATATTCCATAAAAATAAATTTTTCAGCACTCTTTAATTCTTTAATTAATTCTGGATAAAAAATTTCTCCAAATTCATAATAAGTAATATCATTATTTTTACTAACAAAATAATTAGTACGATTCATAAGATATTCTAAATTACCTAGATCTTTACTTATTATTTCATTTTTGATTTTCTCATCTTGTTTTAAATATTTAGCATATTCTTTTTCTTTAGCATTAATATTTTTTAATAATTTATTTTTCGTATAATTACGACCTAAAGTAATTAATAAAATAGTTCCAAAGATTGGGAATAGTAAGATAATTATTATCCAAGGTAAATCATTTGATAATCTTGTACTATTTTTTAAAATTCCTAAAATAATTAAGACACTTGCAATTTCATAAAATAAACCAATAATAGCAACTTTATCATTAAAAAATAATTGAATAGATATTAAAAAACCAAATTGTAGAATAATACCTAACGCAACAAACAAAACTCTTTTTATAGCATTTTTCATAATTAAAACTCCTTAACATTTTTCAATTTTTCTCATTAAATAATTCCTTAACTATTAAATCTTTTGAATGTAAATTATTATTTTTACCTAATAATAAATTTTCATAAAATTTAATTAAATAACTGCTATCTTCTTTGATATTTAAAGAATTATTAAAATAATTACTTCTTACTAAAGCATTTCTAAAATAAACAGATTTATCTTTAAATAAACTATTATCAACATTATAACCCAAATTAATTAAATACTTTTCGATAAATACTGCTGTTGTTCTAGTATTACCTTCTTTAAATGGATGTACTTGCCAGATGTTAGATGAAAATTTTGTTATATTGTTGATAACTTCAACTATATTCATTTCTTGATAGTTTTTTTCTTTTTCTAAAGAGATATCATATTCTAATGATTTTGTTAGGGTTTTATAATCTCCATATGCAACCGAATCATTATTTAAAATTATTTCACGTTTAGAAAAATCTTTTTTCCTAAAATTACCCGCAAAATCATAAACATCTTGAAATAAAAATTTATGAACATATTTTAAATAACTAACAGATAACTCAAATTTATCTTCATTTAATAATTCAACTATTCTAACCGATACAAAATCACATTCTAATTCATTATGATTTATGTCATCTTTATTTTCTTTTTCAATATAATATTCTCTTAATTCTTTTTCTACTTCTTCGATAGTTAGATTATCTTCAATATTTTCTTCTAATAATTTTTCTAAATATTTAGAAGGTTTTAAATTATCTATTTCTTGAAGGCCAATAGCCATATCCCATTGTAATTGTTTTTCATAATTAGTAGATTTATATTTTTCTTCATATTCAAAAACACTTGAATCTAATTCTTTCTCACTCAAAATTTAAACCTCCTAACTAACCCAATTATAACATAATTTACACCTTTTTGTAGGGAATGCTAAGCAAAATTTACACCTTTTTGTAGGGAATATTAGACAAAATTTACACCTTTTTGTAGGGAATACTAAAAAAGTACCTTATTTATAAGATACTAAAACCTAATTTTGCTTATATATTTGTTGCTCAGTAATTAAATTATAATTTATTAATTTATCACAATCTAAATTTTCTTTATGCATATCAATAGCAGTAATTTGATGATTATCATAAGTCAAATAATAGTATATTCCTTTATCAAGATTACAGCAAGCACTATAAATGGTTATTTCAAATTTATTATCACCCATATGGACACATCCTCGTTGTTGTTCGACAGATGTTAAAATATGGAAAAATTGGCTAACACTAGATGCTTCACTATCGTCTGATAAGGAGTTCATCTTGGTAAATGTTGCTTTAACAAATCTTGATTGACTAGATAAATCACCAGGAAGTCCAAGCGCACCCATGCCTCGACTATATTTTTCTAAGTTAATTTTTGGGGCAAAGTTATTAACAGGTGGTTCAATACTTAAATTCATATAATTATTTAAGTTAAACATTTGATAATCAAAAGTAGGATTATTAGTTAAAACGCCAACCGGATTATCATATATTTTTAAGCCATCTTTTACACTTTCAACTGTAAGTGATTCATCTTTATAAGAGATTATCCAATGAAGAGGTGACGCGGGTAAATCTTTACTAAAACTAAGATTAGTAATGTTTATATTTTCTAATAATTTCTTTACTTCTTCTAAATTGGCACATTGACTTAAAACCCAAGGGATAAATTCAAAAGAAGCTATGTTATTTTTGGTTGTTGATAACTCATGATAAAAGGCATTATCTGGAAAATTTAAACCAGCCATCCCAACACCTTTTTCATTTATGGCATCATAATATAAAGGATAATCATTATTAACATAAGCCATGCCAATAAGAGCATAATGATGATTAATCTCTTTTTCTTTTAAAAATTTAAATGGATAATTTCTAGGTGTTATCGTAACTGTTTCATGATATGAATATTCTAAATCAAAATTACGTCCAAAATAATAATCTTTAGTATGATAAGTAATTGCTGTACACATAATTTTTTCCTCCTATAGTACATTATAATTGTAGCACTTAAAGGAGTTTTTGACTATAAAGTTTCATTTATTTTTGGGTAAATCATAAACTTTATCAACTGAATTACAAACATTAGCTGAATGAGTAACAATAATTACACATTTATTTTCATCATGGGCTAAAGACTTAAAAATTGCTAAAATTTCATTTTCTGTTTGTTTATCTAAATTACCAGTTGGTTCATCGGCAATTATCAATGTAGGATTATAAGATAAGCTTCTAGCAATGGCCACTCTTTGTTGTTCGCCACCAGATAGTCTTAATACTTTACGATCTATATAAGATTTTTTCAAACCAACTTTTTTCATTAATTCCAAAGCTTTAGCTTTTTTATCTTTAATTTTTAACCCACTAACATCCATCGATAGAATGATATTTTCACTAGCTGTCATAAAAGGAAGTAAGTTATAACTTTGAAAAACAATCCCTATATCACTATTACGATATTTATCTAAATTCATCTCTTTTAAACTTTTTCCTTCAAATAAAATATCACCTTCACTACATTTTTCAAGGCCGCTTATTAAGGATAATAATGTTGTTTTTCCACTTCCACTTCGACCTTTAATAGCATATACCTTGCCTTTTTCAAAAGTAAAATTAATATTTTTTAGGGCATAGTCATCTTCATCAGCATCACTATAACGATAACTAGCATTTTTAACTTCTAGAATAATTTTATTATTTGCCATTTTTAAGACCTCTCTTTCAATATGGTAAGTGGTGAAAATCTTTCAATGCTAATCATGGACGCTAGAGAACTAATTAGAACTAGAAATAAACCAATTCCTAGAAGTTCAACTAAAACTTTAAAGTTAACAACAGCATCGATTTTATCATAAGCACTAACAACAGGAACACCCATACCTTTCATTGGATTTCTATCATTATGTCCCATCATTTTATCACCACCAAAGTTTTTAAAGGTTTCTTCTTCTTTAGCATTACTATTATTTATTTCACTTGCTAAAATGGAATTACTAACTGGCTTGGAACTAAAAGCCCCAATACCTGCGCCTAAAAGAAGAGCTACAAAGGCAATGATGAGTAATTCTGAAACAAATTGCATAGTAACTTTTAATTTACTCATGCCAATTGTTCTTAAAACACCAATCTCATATTTACGTTCTCTAATATTTATCATGTTGATAACTAATAAAACAAGTCCACCAATAATTAAAGTCATAATTAAAAATGTTGTAACAAATGAATTAATATTTTTAATACTTGATACCCCACTAGTAGCTAACTCTTCATTAGTTTGTAAAACAAAGTTTTCATCTAAACCTTTTTCATAAAATTCATTTTGTAGGACTTCTACATTATCGTAAGAATCAATAATAAAAGTTGGATTAACATTAACTTTTAAATCACTATTTTTAGTAGTGATGTTAATAACGGCATCAGCATTAGTAATTATTGTATTTGCTGAATTAGAAAACATGGTCATTTCTTCATCAGAATTTTCTTTAAAAATACCAATAATCGTAAATTCATAAGAATCTTTATCATCACTTGTTAATTTTATTTTATCATTTAATTTTAGACTATTATATTTAGCTAACTCTTCATTTATAAAGGCATAATTACCATCAAACGCAACATCCCAAGCATTATCATTAATTTCAGTCATTGTATAACTACCACTTATAAACTCGTTCATTGCATCAATACTATCATAGCCCATTAAAGTAAAATCACTACTACTAAACGCATTATCTTTAGGCTTGCCAAAACCTTTTTGGTCATCATTTTCAATCTCAGCTTTTTTAATGTTACTACTATTTAAACCAAGACTAGCTGTATAATAATAACCTTCAACATATTTACTATCGGCAAAGGATTTAATATCGTCAACAGTATAATTTGCAATATTATTAAAACTTTCTTTCATGTTTTCTCTTGAGTTTTCTTTAGATGGATCAAAATTTTTCATCATGTTTTCCCGATTAAAACCAATCGTTACTTCTTTAGCATAAGCACTTTGATAAGAATTAATTAAATCATTAGCTGTATTTTTAATTGCTAAAGTAATTGTACTTGCACAAGCAATAAATAAAATAATAATTCCAATTAAAATATTCCTTCCTTTATTTCTTTTAATGGATATCCACGCATTTTTTAAGATATACATTTTCTTCACCTCGCTAAAAAAATTATCATAGGAATATGAAAAAAATGTGAAAAAGAAAAAAAGAATTTATGAAAAAAATTCTAATATAATATTTATTTTTTTAAGGTTTTAAGGCTGTAATAGGCACTACGTAAACACCGTCTTCTCTTTTTGAGGCATAATCTATTAATCCACTAATGACACACAAAAATTTAGGTGGAATCTCACATTGTTTTGCAAATTTAATTAGGTTATTAGCAGCTTCATCAATTTTTCCAACTCCTAATTTTATTTCTATTGCTCCATAAGTTCCATCACTTAGTTCAACAATAGCATCAACTTCTTCACCAGTATTATTATTATGAAAATGATAAATATGTCCTCCTAAATATTCAATATAAATTCTTAAATCTCTCACAACTAATGATTCAAACATAAAACCAAACATTTCTAAATCGTTTATTAATTGTTCTTGCCTTATACCTAAAGCAGCACATGCTAAAGATGGATCAATAAAGCGTCTTTTAGAAGTCTTACCAACTCTTAGGCGTGAACGAGTTTTTAATGAAAAAGGTAATTGGTCATTTATTAAGTGAATATTTTTTAAAGTATTAAGATAATCAGCTACAGTATTTCTACTTATTTGATAGTTTTCTTTAGTTGTATAATCTTCAATATCATTTATAAGTTTTTCATTAGTTACAAGTGTCGATTCATTTCTTGCTAAAGAACGTAATAACAGCAATATTTTATCTCTATTTCTTACAATTCCATCATAATTAATATCATGGTCTAACACGTCTTCTAAATAACTTTGTGGTAATCGGTAATAGTTTTTACTTTCAAATTTTAAACTAGCTGGCCAACCTCCTCTTATAATTAAATCAGCTAGTTTTTGAATAGTTGGTTTATTTTTTAAATTAACTGCAATTTTCTTATTTGCAAATAAATCACTTAAAGAAACTGTACCTTCGGAATCTTTAGATTCAAATAATGACATTGTATACATATTTAATTTACATATTCTTCCAGCACCTGAATGAAATATTTTTTTAGAATCTACTGGAACGGATGAACCAGTTAAAATAAATTTTCCACATTGACCATCTTCATCGCATTTTGTTCTTACGTCATCCCATATTTGTTCAATAGATTGCCATTCATCTAATAGTAGAGGAAATTCACCAGTGTAAATTAAATCTCTATTTAATAAGGCTTTTTGATAATCAGAATTAGGATTATCTGATTTAGTTAATAAAACAGAAGAATTAGCATGATTAAAAGCAGTCCATGTTTTACCACAATATTTAGGACCTTCTATACTAATTGCCCCGAAAATTTTTAATAATTCTTTTATTTCATTATCAACTAATCTTTCAGTATATTTTTTCTTAGTTAAAGGCATTTTACTCCCTCCTTATACTAAGAATAATAGCATATTTTTATTAATATAGCAATATCTATTGTGCATTTGGCACGCTTTTCGTTGTGCAATTAGCACGTTTTTCATTGTACAATTAGCACGTTTTTCATTGTGCATTTAGCACAAAAATTAGTTTTTATGTTTAGTAATTAATTTATCGAAGGTAGCAAGTAAACCTGGTAATAAAACAAGAATTAAAATGGTTGAACAAATAGTCCCTTCTGATATCGTCTTACATATTTTAGCTGCGATAGCTGAAGCAAAACAGGCAATAATTAAAGTAACAATCGTTAGAATTGAACTAGATGTTAAAATCGTATGAATAGATTTTTGATAAGAAGCGACTACAGAATCTAAAATATTTAAAGTCTTACGGTGTTCTAAATAATAGGATGTATATAATATAGCATAGTCAATAGTTGCTCCCATTAAAATACTTTGAACAATCAGTAAAGCAATAAAGTAAACATTTTCATGAGCAAGGGTTAAAATTCCCATTGTTAAGTAAACCGCACATTGAATAACTAAAACTAAAATAATTGGAATAATAATTGATTTAAATGTTAAAGCTACAACAATAAAGATTGCAACCATAGTAATAATGGTAATTAAATTTAATTCATCATCAAAAGTTTCACTCATTTCATGAGCCATCTTAGAATCTCCTACAACATAAAAATCATCTATATCATTTTTTAAAAGGTTATCAACATTAGTTAAATAGTTAAAAGTTTCTTCATTTTCTAAATCAAAATTGGTGTTTATTACAATTCTTGAATATTTATCACCTACTAATAATTCTTTAGCATCTTTAATTGTATCTTTAGCTTCAACAATATTATTTTTCATATCTTCATCAATAAAATCAACAAACTTTTCATCAACAATAATAGTATCATTTAAATAATTAACAAACTCTTCTACCGTCATTTGCCAATCATTTTGATATTCATTACTACTTCCATAATATAAATATAAAACTTCAATCATCTTTTTTTCAACATCATTAGATAATTTACTAATTATGGCAAACATTTCATCATTTGTGTATAAAACATTATTCAAACTATTATCCATAATAGCTTTGACAGTTTTTAATTTAGTTATTTTATTTTCATCAAAATGATCTTGATATTCAGAATTATTAACCACATCATTTAAAAGAAAGTTAATAAATTTATTTAAAGATATTTGATAATCTTTATCAATATATTTAGAATCATATAAACCATATAATAATTTAGTATCTTCGCTATTTAAACTTAAGAATGAACTTAAGTTATTACTATCATATCTAGTATTTGCTAAACAATTATCCATAACTTTTTTAAGTAAAGCTAATTCGTTTATGCTTTCATTTGATAAAGAATTTTTTAAAGTTTCATCATTTTGATTTTTTAAAATAAAGTTAGTAAATTCTAAAGGACTCAAAGTTAAAGTATTTTTACTACTAGTATATAAAACATAAATTTGTTTAGTTACTACTTCATCCATATTAATAATTTTAGCTATTTCTTGATAAGTGAATTCTTTATTTTGCAAACTATAATCCATAACAACTTTTATTAATTGAAGTTTTTTAGTTGTTTCTTTATCTAATTCTTTAAGAAGTAATAAATTTACAAAATCTTTAGGAGTACTAGTAAAACTTTGAGGTTTAGTAACATAACTAATTAAATTATATATTTGATTAATCGTTTTTTCATCTTGTTTTAAAAGACTTGCTAATTCTTTTACCCTATATAATGTTGGATCAGCAATTAAAGGTGAATTACTAAGCATTTCAATATTTAAATCTAAATCATCTAAATAATGAGTTTTTTCTTTAACAAGCATGACATTTTTAATAAAATCACTAACTTGATATTTATCTTTATTTTCCGTTTCTAAAAATTGTTTTAATAAGATATCATTTACTAATTCTTCTTTTAGACTAAATAAATTAGCTAATTCTTTAGAACTCATTTTTTTATTTATCGTTTCATTATTACTAAAGATAGATAGCAATTTAAGATTTTCAAGAGTCTTATTATCAAAATTACTAGCATAACTTTGGTCACTCGCAACACTATCTAAAACATAATTAGCAAAAATATTAATAGTCATTTTGGTATCAAGTGGATTTTTTAAAAGATAATATTTAAATAATTCATTAATCTTTTTTTCATCGATATTAAATAATTTAGCAAGAGAAGAAGAATTCATTTTTTGATTTATCGTATTAACATTAACAAATTTAGTTAAAGTTTGTAATTTACTTTTATTTTCACTATTTATTTTTGAAGAGTATTTATCATTTGGTAAAACATCATTATTCATAAATTTAACAAACTCTGGTAAAGTTAATTTGGCATTATTATTTTTAGATAAGTAGAAAATTAATAAGTCATTAATATCTTCTTCATTAATTTCTAAAATACTTGCTATTTCACTTTTACTTCTAAGACGATTAATATTATTATTAGTCACAAAATTTTTTAAGCGAGTTATATCTTTTTTTATATTTTCATCAATTTTTTCATTAGTCTTAGGATTATTATAGGCTTCTTGTTCAATAAAATCAATAAATTCATTAAACGTAACTTTATTGTTATTGTCATGATTAAAATAATGATAATAAACTATTTTTAAAAGATAATCTTCAACAGTGACATCACTACCTAAATCTTTTAATTTACTATTTAATTTATCGTAAGTTAATTTTTCATTAATAGTATTAGAATATCCCAGTACTTCCTCTACTTTAGAATTATTTTCTAACTCATTTAAATACTTGGCTATTTTTTCTTCATCTTGATTAGAATATATTATAGCAAGTTGATTATTTTCATTAAAAACTTTTGATACTTCATCAGTTTGTTTATCGGTATATAAAATGCCTAAATTACCTTTTACCATAAAGGCTACAACAAAGATTAATATAAAGACTGGTCCTGCTAAATAACGTAATTTATAATTTAATTTAGCAAGAGGTGTAAATTTAAAATGTGGCGTTTTTTTCTTAGTTTTAATAATCCATTTGTCAAACAATAATATTAGAGATGGTAAAACAAAGAAAATACAAATTAAACTAAACAAGACTCCTTTAGCTAAAATAAAACCTAAATCTTTACCAATTTTAAAACTCATGAATATTAAAGCAAGTAAACCAACAATTGTAGTAACTGAACTACTTGAGATAGATAAAAATGATTTATGTAAAGCCTTTTTCATCGCTTTAATTTTATCTTTTTCTTTTTGTTTTTCTTGGTCATAACGATTCATCAACATAATTGAATAATCCATTGATAAAGCCATTTGTAAAATCGCACAGATGGAATTAGTAATATGAGATACATTTGGAAAAATAATATTAGTTCCTTTATTTAAAACAACAGCCATTAAAATAACCGTTAAAAATAAAAAAGGTTCAACATAAGATTCACACATAATTAAAAGAATTACTAAAGCACTTAAAACGGCTAAAACAATAATCCAAAAAGGTAAAACACTTTTATTAGCTTCAGCAATACTACCACTCATATAAATAGTATCATCTTGATATTTAGTAGATATTTCATTATAGACATTTTTAGCAGTAGAAGAATCTTTCTTATCATCAACAGTTACTTCATATAAAGTATAATTATCTTTATTATATTTTTCAGACTCGTCATATTCTACTTCTTTAACTCCAGAGATACTTTCTAATTCACTTTTAATGGTCATTTTATCTTGTTCTAAATCTTCAAACATAACATTTAAGGAGCTAGTTTCAACATCACTAAATTCATCTTCCATAATATTCATGCCAATTCGCATTTTAGATGTATCAGGTAAATATTTTGCAATATCATAATTAATTACAACTTTATTAGATAAAAAGGCACACCCAATGGTAAGAAGAATAAAAATAATTAAAATAAAGTAACGTTTATCAATAATAAATTCCGTAATTTTTTTCATCAAATCAGTTCCTTTCTAAACGTGCACAATACATTATATTCTTAAGCTTAATAAGAAGAAAGCATAAATTCTAAAAAAGTGTCTAAATTTAGACAATTTATAATATTTTGTCTTTATTTTAAATAAAATGCTAGTATAATACTAATAAAAAGAAAGGAAAAATATCTAATGAAAGTTCAATGTCTAAATTCATCTTCTATCAAAACTAGAAATCTTATTAAAAAAACTTTTGCTGAATTAATAAATGAAAAAAAGCAGTTAAGCAAAATAACTGTTTCAGAATTAGTAAAAAAAGCTAATTTAACAAGAAGTACTTTCTATACTCATTATGATAATATTTATCAAGTTGCTGAAGAATATCAAATGCAAACAGTTGAACTTTTATGTAATGAAGATTTAATATTAAATACAAAACAGGATATTTTAAATTATTTTGATAATATTTATGTTTGTTTAAAAGAAAATGAAGATACTTATAAACTATTACTTAATGCCAAAGACTCTTTACCATTTTTATATAAACTAAAAAATATTGCCAGCGATAAAATTTATAAAGCTTTAATAAATAATTCTAATGATAATTGTTTAGACCATACCATTTCCTTTTTTATGGATGGCATGATTTTAGAAATAATCAAATATTTTAAAAGTGAAAATAATTATACTTTAAAAGAACTATTTGATAATATAAAAATTTGGTTTAACAATTTATTTTATTAAACCAAATTCATTTTACGAAAGAATCTCTAAAAAACGTTCTGAAACATTGTTAAGATTTTTTTAAAATGTCCCATTTTTAAATTTGCTGACGCAAATTACAGATAACAAACAAAGGCAAGCTTTG
>CANQIN010000018.1 GCA_947623995.1 uncultured Bacilli bacterium
ATTCTTACTAAAGAATATGATAAAGTAAGAGAAAGATTAGAATATTATGGTAATAATCGTAGTGAATTAGATAAAAAAATCGAACATTTAAATATTCGTTTAGAAGATACTTTAGAAGCTTTATCTACTCCTAATTTTTATGTTGATGAAATGCTTAAGAAAAAAGATGAAAGTGTTGTAGATGAATTAACTAGCGAGTTAGAAATGTTAGAAAATAATCGTTTAACTTTAATTACTGATCCAACCTATATTGGTAAAGAAGCTATGAAAATGTATAATGAAGAAGATTATACATCTGCTTTATCAAGCATAAAAGAATTAGTAACAATTGTTAAATCTAAACCATATATGAATGAAAGTAAAAAAGATTTAAATAATTTATTAAAGCAAGCTGAAGCTACTTTAGATGAATTTGCTAATAATATGGATAATAATACTTATTTAGGTGAAGATTCAAAAATAATAGAAAATCGAATAAGTTATCTAGAACATGAATTAGAAACTATTAATAATGAAATAATTAATATTAAAAATAGAGTTGTAGATATTGACAAAAATGTTGTTATAAAAATTTCAGAAGAATTAAATAAAACTGAAGATTTATATCATAAATTAAAAGAAGATTATGAAGAATATAAAAAGATTGTTTTAGTAGAAGATGATAGTATATCTCCAAGAAAAAAAGCTAATTTACTTGCAGCTTATAATCATAAAAAAGAAGAAATGGATTTAGTATATAAAGTTTTTGAAAATTATCAAAATGAATTAGAAGAAACAATTATGAATTCTCAAAAATTAGAAACTGTTGATTTAATTTCTTTAGAAAAGAAAAAAGAAGATATAACTGAAGAAATAGAAGAATTAAAGAAAGCTAAATCTAATAAAACTAAAGCAAAAGATGTTTTAAGAATGGAAAAAGATAAAGCAACATTAAATCAATTATCAATAGATGTTGATAATATAAAACATAGTCAAAAGTATGATAAAAGTGCTGATGAAATTTATAAAGAAATTGAGAGCTTATTTTCTGGGGAATCTAATGAACCTTTAAAAAAGCCAGAAGCTCCAACTTTAGATAAAAAAGATTTTATTAATTTAGATGAATTTAAAATTGAAGAAGAACAACCTGTTGAAGCTCCTGTTTATGAAACAAGTCCAATAATAGAAGAAAAAGAAGAACCAGTATCTAATGAAGTTGTTGAAGAACAACCTAAAATTAATGTAGAAGAACCAGTTGAATCTGAAACAAAAGATAATATTTCTAACATGTTTGAACCAGTAATAGAACCTATTTCTTTAGAACCTAAAATAAATAGTGAATTAAATGACAATATTTTTAAGCCTGAAATTGATGTAGAAGAACCAGTTAAATCTGAAACAAAAGATAATATTCCAAATATGTTTGAACCAGTAACAGAACCTATTTCTTTAGAATCTCAAATAAATGATGAATTAAATGACAATATTTTTAAACCTAATGAAAAGATTTTACAAGCTGCTGATCAAAATTTAGAAGATACTAAAGTTTTCCCACCAAGAAGTAGGGTAATTCCTAGTGAAGAAAGATATAAAGTTATAGGTGTTGAAGAATTACCAACTAAAGAACCTAAAACAGAAGAACCAGTTCCAACTTTAGATATTCCTGCTGCACCATCTGTATTAAGTGAAGCATCTGATTCTACAGTAAATGAATCTGCTCCATCAGTATTAGAAGAACCTGTTGAATCATTAGAAGAGCCAGTTCCAGTTTTACAAACTGTTCCAGAAAGTTTAACAAGTGAGCCTAAATTAGAAAATAATGATAACAATATTAACGATTATATTAGCTTTAACGATATATTAAATGGAGATGGATATAATGGGAATTAAGAATAATACAATTATTACTTTAGATAATAATTTACAATATGTAGTATTGAGCGAAACTGTTTATGAAAATAATAAATATTTTCTAATGATGGGAATGAAAAATAATGAAGTTGTGTCTAATGATGTTGCTATTTTTAAAGAAGAAATTGAAGGATTAGATACATATATAGTTAAAGTTACTGATTCTAATTTGATGGCTACTTTAACAAATTTATTAAAATCACAAATGGAGTAGAAATCTCCATTTTTTTATTGTATAATATTAAGCGAAAGTGAGGTTATTATAATGGAATTAAAAGGAAGTAAAACAGAAAGTAATTTAATGGCTGCTTTTGCAGGAGAAAGTCAAGCTAGAAATAAATATACTTATTATGCTTCTAAAGCTAAAAAGGAAGGTTATGAACAAATTGCTAGTATCTTTGAAGAAACAGCAAATAATGAAAAAGAACATGCTAAGATGTGGTTTAAATTATTAAATGATGGTGATATTCCTGATACTTTAACTAATTTAAAAGATGCAGCAAGTGGTGAAAATTATGAATGGACAGATATGTATAAGAGTTTTGCTGTAACTGCTCGTGAAGAAGGTTTTGATGATATTGCTTATTTATTTGAAAGTGTTGGCGAGATTGAAAAACATCATGAAGAACGTTATTTAAAATTAGTAGGTAATATTGAAAATAATTTAGTTTTTGAACGTGGAGAAGAAAAGGTATGGATCTGCCGTAATTGTGGACATATTTATGTTGGTAAAAGTGCTCCTAAGGTTTGTCCTGTTTGTAAACATCCACAAAGCTATATGGAATTAAAAGCTGAAAATTATTAAGATTAACATCTTAATTTTTTTTATGAATTAAAAAAATGATGTTTTAAATCATCATTTTTTAACGAGTAATATTATTTGTTTGTTCTTTTAGTTTAGCTCTTAAAACAATATTTTTATAAAATTTATCATATTGTTCTTTATGAGTATTATATTCACTTGTTGAACTAGTGTAATCATTATAATTTACGGCATAGCCAATTAAAGTTTTGGCATAATTTTCAGGCATACCTAATAAATTTAATACTTCTTCATTATTAGTAACTTGATATAAATCTTGTAATACTAAAGAAGTTTCTTCAGGAGTTGCAATATCACTGCTAATAGCCATTTTACTTGCGGAAGTAATAATAGCCGCGATTGTATTATTATTTAAATCAGTATTATTTTTATTAAATAATTCATTAATTCCACTAAATAATTGTAAATCAAGATATTTATAATCCATTTTATTTCCTCCTCTTATACTTTAAATATACCATTTTATTTTAAGGTTGTAAATAAAATTGGTGTTGAAAAAAAGCCTATTAAATGGTAGAATACATGTTAGAAACGAAGAAGATGTTTTTAGTAGTTAATATACTTTATAAAGAGAGAAACTTTATTAGCTGAGAAAAGTTTTATAAAAAGGTATTAATGAATTTCACACATTGGAGTTTGATAGTTAAATCGTGCTTTAAACGAGAAAGATGCTAGTCTCCTAGAATTTGGGTGGTACCGCGGCTAAATAGTCGTCCCAAAGTTTAGGGGTTTTTATTTTTGATAGGAGGATATTTTTATGGAAGAGAAAATAGCTAATTTAGTTGGGATGGCTAAAGATGAGATTAGTAAGGTTACCAAAGAAGCAGATTTATTAAATATTAAGGCTAAATATGTTGGTAAGAAAAGTGAATTTAATACGTTACTTTCATCCCTAAAAGATATGAGCAGTGAAGATAAAAAGATTTATGGACCACTTTTAAATGCTAAGAAAAAAGAGTTAGAACAATTATTTAATGATAAGTTTACTTCTTTATCTAGTAGTGTCGATTTATCTTTTGATGAGACTTTACCAGTTAATTTAGAAACGGGGTCATTACATCCTGTTACCATTGTGGCTAAAGAAATAACTGATGTTTTAAAAAGAATGGGATTTACAGTTTTAAAAGGCTATGAAATGGAAGATGAATATCATAATTTTGAAGCTTTAAATATTCCTAAAGATCATCCCGCAAGAGATATGCAAGATACATACTATTTAGATAACGGACTACTTCTTAGAACTCAGACAAGTGGTGACCAAGTACATGCCATGGAAAAATATGAAGTACCATTAAGAATTTGCTCACCAGGAAGAGTTTTTCGAAATGAAGATTTAGATGCTTCTCATGAAAATACATTCTTTCAAATTGAAGGAATGGTTGTTGATAAAAATATTAAAGTTGAAAACTTAATTTATGTTATGAGAGAAGTTTTAAAAGAAGTATTTCATCAAGATGTTAAAGTTCGATTAAGACCAGGATTTTTCCCATTTACGGAACCTAGTTTTGAAATGGACATGAGTTGTTTAATTTGTGGAGGTAAAGGTTGTAGTACTTGTCATGGAACAGGTTGGATAGAATTAATTGGCTGTGGAATGGTTCATCCTAATGTTTTAAAAAATGGTGGAATAAATTCTGATGTTTATACCGGTTTTGCTTTTGGTGTTGGCCTAACAAGACTTGCCATGATGAAATATAAGATTAGTGATATTCGTTATTTAAATAGTGGTGATTTAAGATTTTTAGAAGAATTTGAGATAGAGTAGGAGTGATTTTAATGTTAATTTCATGTAATAGATTAAAAAAATATATTAAGAATAGTGAAGATATTGATTTTGTTAAAGTATGGGATATTTTTACGATGCGAACTGCTGAAGTTGAAGGAGTAACTATTAAGGGTGAAGATTTAAAAGATGTTGTAACAGCTAAAATCATTTCTTGTGAACGCCATCCTGATAGTAAAAAATTATCGCTTTTAAAAGTTAGTGATGGTAAAGAAGAATATGATATTGTTTGTGGGGCGCCTAATGTTAAAGTTGGTTTAATTGGAGCTTTAGTTAAAGTTGGTGGTATGATAAGTGGTATTAAAATTACCTCTAGAAAATTAGCTGGATATCCATCAAATGGGATGATGTGTGCTTGGGATGAATTAGGTATTGGTGAAGACCACAGCGGGATTTTAGAATTACCAAGTGATATACCATTAGGAGTTGATTTAACCGAACTTTATCCAATTAAAGATATTATTGTGGAAATTGATAATAAATCTCTTACTAATCGTCCTGATTTATGGGGACATTATGGAATAGCAAGAGAAATTGCTAGTATTACTAATCATGAATTATTAGAATTACCAGTTTTAGAAGTGCCAAACAACTTAAGTGATTTAGATATTAAAATATTAGAACCAGAATTATGTCGCCGTTATTGTGGGATTAAAGTTCGTAATTTAAAAAACAATCAAACCCCAATTGAAATGCAAATCTTTTTATCTTATGTTGGCATGCGTTCAATTTCTCTATTTGTTGATTTAACCAATTATTTAATGTTAGAACTTGGTCAACCTATGCATGCTTTTGATGAACGAGTTGTTAAAAATATTGTTGTTAAAAAAGCTAATGATAAAGATGTTTATACAACTCTTGATAATGTAGAAAGAAAATTAAATAAAGATAATTTAATGATCACTAATGGTGATAAATATTTTGGTATTGCTGGAGTTATGGGTGGTCTTGATAGTGAAATATTAGACGATACAGATAGTATTTTTATTGAAAGTGCTAATTTTCAAGCTGGTTCAATAAGAAAAACAGCTGTTAGTTTAGGACTTCGAACTGATGCATCTGCTCATTATGAAAAAAGTTTAGATCCTAATATGTGTGATTTTGCTTTAAAAAGATTATTATATTTATTACAAAAAGAAAATCCTGATATGCAAATTGCTTCTAATCTAACTGATATTTATCCAAATGTTTTAGAAGAAAAAAAGATTTGTTTAGAAAAGAATGATATTAATCGTTATACAACATTAGAAATAAGTGATGATGATGTAGTAAGAATATTAACTTCTCTAGGATTTAAAGTAAAAGTTAATAAAGATAATTATGATATTGTTGTTCCAACGTTTCGGGCTACTAAAGATATAAGTATGTCTGCTGATATTATTGAAGAATTAATTAGAATGATTGGTTATGATAATATAAAAGAATTACCAATGAATATTAATGCTAGTTCTAAAGTATGGGAAAGTATTTGGGATAGTGAATATAAAGTTAAAAGATTACTTGCTAGTGTTTTTAAACTACATGAAGTTCATTCATATATTTGGTATGAAGATGAAATGTTAAATAAATTAGGTATTATTAAAGATGGAGTAAGATTATTAAGTCAAAGTAAAAATAATTTATTAAGAGATGATTTAAGTTTAAGTTTATTACCAATTGTTAAAAATAATTTTAAAAATCGTAATGAAGTAAATATTTTTGAGATTGGAACCGTTATTAAAAATAATGAAAATCATAGTCATTTAAGTATTTTATTAGCTGGCGATGAAGAAAAAGTTAAAGATAAATATATGATGGCTAAAGAAATTGTTATGTATTTATTTAAAGCAATTAAACATCAAAATATTAGTTTTAAAAATGCTCAAGTAGAAGCTTATTATAAAGAAGATAAAAGTTTAGAAATAATTTGCAATGGTAAATCAATTGGTTATATTCTATTATTTAATAGTCGTATTAATAGTTATGTTGGTAAGAAAAAGATTATTGTAGCTATAGATCTTGATTTTAATAATTTTATGGCTATTAATAAAGATGAAAAAATCTTTAAAGAGATTAGTAAATATCCAGTTGTTAATTTAGATTATACGATTCTTGCTAATAAAGATCTTAAATATCAAGATATTCTAAATATTTTAGATGAATTTAAAAATAAGTTAATTATGAAAAGAGAATTTATTGATGTTTATAACGATCATGATAAATTAAAATATACGATTCGTTATGAAGTTGGAAGTTTAGAAAAAACTTTAGAAAGTGAAGAATTAGAAAAATTTAAAAATAAATTTATTAAACATATAAGTGAAAAAGGATTAGAAATTATTATCTAATCCTTTTTATTAATTCATTGGCATATTTAAAGTTTAATATTTGCCAAAAGTTATCTAAATATTCTTGTTTATTATTTTGATAATTTAAGTAATAAGCATGTTCCCACATATCAACACAAAGTAAAGGGGTATAACCATATTTTAATGGTGAATCTTGATTAGTTGTAGTCATTAATTCGATTTCATTATTATTAATAATTAAAAAAATATATCCTGAACCTTTTAAATTTAAAGCATAATTTATAAATTCCTTTTTAAAATTATCTAAACTAGTATATTTGTTATTTATTAAATTTAATAATAGTTCATTAGGTTCTTCTTTATTATTAGGATTTATTGATTGCCAATATAAATCATGATTTACAACTCCCCCTAAATTAAATAATAAATCATTTTCATCTTGTTTAAAATTATCTAAATGTTTATAAAGTTCTTCAATGGGATAATTAAAAGCAAAATTATTTTTAATTAAAATATTATTTAAATTTTTTAAATAGTTTCTTTGATGTTTGTTATAGTGTAAGCCAATGGTATGAGTATCAATATATGGTTCTAAATCTTGATATAAAAATGGTAGTTCTTTTATTTTGTACATAACATCACCTAAAAAAATATATGATAAGACAAATAAAAAATGCTTAATAGCACTCATTATTTGTAATTATTGCAAGTTTTCAATTTCTTCTTTAGTTAAACCAGTTGCTTTTGATATAACATCTATACTTATATTTTGATTAATTAAGTTCTTAGCAATTTCTAAGCTATTACTTTTTTACCTTGTTCAATTCCTTGTTCAATTCCATCATCTTTACCATTATTATAAACCATTTCTTGGTCAAGTTTCTTTTTGTCATAATATAATAATTCATCTAAATCACTACTTAACTTTTCAGCTTCTTTTAAAAATTCTCTCATAAAACTTCCCTCTTCATATAATTTATATAATATATTTTTATTGTTACACACAAATATATATAATGATTTTTCTAATTCATCTGTAATATTATTATAGCCTAACTTTTTTAAATATTTAAGATTTATATCAATATAATGGACTCCTAAATTTCTTGATATAAATAAATCTTTTTCAATCATTTCACTTTCATAAATAAACTTATTTTTGCCAAAGTAATCAAATCCATCAATATTAATACTATATACTTCTTTTAAATCTTTATAATCACTATTAGATACTAAATCTCTTAAATATAAACAACAAACATAAGAAAAATTTTTCTTAGATAAACTTTTATAATCACTATAATTTATTTCTAATGAAATATAAATTTTATCATTTTCATATACTAAATCAGCTTCATAATTAATATTTTTATCATTTAAAGCTATTTGGGGATGCATTATTTTAAAATCTCTTTTAAAGTTTTCTATAGGCACATTATAGCTTTACTAATTATTAGATATAACAAATCTTCACTGGCTTTAGAACCATTAGTAAATAACTTCTTAACAATTTGATCACTTAACATATAAAATTTTTCCTTTTTATTCTCTTCTTTTTCATCAATAACTTCGTTTTTCATCAAATTAATCCTCTCCTTCCATGTTGTCTGAAAACCGTTTAAAATTTAAGAATTATCCATGAAAACCTCCTTTCATTCGAAAGGTAATCTAATTTACCTTTCGACCTATATATTACCTATAAGGGTATCGATTTCCTTTTTTTAGGTTAAAATAAAGCAAAAAAACATGTGCAGTTTTGCACACATTTATTTTTAATCTACACTATTTTCAGGAGTTGTTGGACTACCAGGAATATTACTAGGAATTACTGGGTCTTCTTCTGGTTCAGTTTCATCACTAGGTGTAGTTTCTTCTTTATCACTATCATCTTCCTTAGGATTTTCAGCTTCAGGTGTTTCATTTGAACTATTATCTTCTTTATCAGGTTTCTTATCATCACCATTATTTTCTTTATTAGTTTCTAAATTATTTTCATCATCCTCTTCATCCTCTTCATCCTCTTCATCCTCTTCTTGTTCTTCTTCGTAATTATTAACATAAATCGTAAATCCTGAAATATTTTTTAATAAAGTTCCTTCTGATACACTTTGTCTTAAAATAATTCCTTCAATTTCATCAGGATCACTTACATACTCAATATTAAGTGATAAATTATTACTATTAGCAAATGACTTAGCCTTACTAACACTTTCACCTCTAAAGTTTGGCATAAAGGTTAGAGTAGCACCACTATAAATACCTTTACCAACTATTTCACTACTACGTTCATAATCTTCTTTATAGTCATATTTAAATGTTCTTATTGTTTCACTCTTTAAAATTCCTAAATTTTCTTTCATAGCTTCTTTAATAGCATCTAAACTATCATCATAATATCCTAAAGCACTAACTTGATATCCACCCATATAAGCATCAATATTATAATAAGTTAAATAAGTTTTTTGAATATTGATAAAATCATTTCCTGATAAAGCTTGAATTAACATTGATTTAATAGTTTGATAGAAAGATAAGATTTGGGTTGTTTTCATATTTGTTGCAATATGTTTACTTATCGTATCTAAAACTTTTTCAAAATCAGCAATGGAAGTATTTTTAACCATTTTCTCACCAATGGCTTGAATAACTAATTGTTGGTGACGTCCTCTTGCAATATCACCTTCCAAATAACCATATCTATTTCTAGCGTAGGCCAAAGCTTGTTCACCATTTAAGTGTTGCATACCAGTATCCATACAAATTAAATGTTCTTCAAATCTTCTTAAGGAGTCTTGTTCACAAAGTCTACCACCATAAGTATTATAATAGTATTCATAATCAGGTACTTCTACATCAACATCAATACCTCCAATAGTTTCAACTAAATCAACAACAGCTTTAAAATCAACTTTAACAAAATAGTCAATTTCAATATCCGTTAAATTTTCAATCGTATCAACTACACAACTAGTGCCTCCATATGCTGCTGAATTAATTTTACTATAACGATTATTATTACAAGATATTGGTACATATAAATCTCTTGGAATACTAAACATCGTAGCATTTAGGGTTTGAGGATTAAAAGTAATAAGCATCAACGTATCGCCATTAAAAGCCGCATTAGGATCTAACTCATCAGTATATTCAGAATCAACTCCTAAAACTAAAACCGTAAATGGTTCTGTTAAACTCTTAGTTGAAATCATTTCACTTTCTTCAGTTTTCATTTCCCTAGAATAAGTTTTAACAACTTTCGTATCTTGTAAAATATTTTGATATTTTTCTTCATTTCCTAATAATACCGGATAATCTTTAGAAATAAAGATTCCGTCAACTTCATGATTATATAAGGCAGAGACTAAAATGTGTATGTCATCATAATCTTCACTCTTAACTTCATTTTTAATTTTTTCTTTCTCAATCATTTCTTTAGCGAGAATATAATTTTCACGATTACTTTCATTATTAATCATTCCTAGTACGGAATCATCATTTAGCTCTGTATCGCTAAGAGTTAATAAAACTGTTGTATAAGTAGAAGTATCACTCTTGGTAAAATTATCTAAAACATTATAAATACGATTAATATAATAACTTCCTACTCCAAATATAATTGTAAAGATAAAAACAAATATTGTAAAAGGAATAAAGATTTTTTTCTTTCTTTCAAACATTGAAGCTAAACCAAAAATCATATATAAAATACCAAATATTCCAAAAAAGATCAAAACTAAAATTCTAATAACTGTTTCAATTCCTTTTAACATTAAAATACTTCTTAAAAAGAATACATAAAATACTATATATAGTGTTAAGCCAGTAAAGTAAAAGAATTTATATCCCATACCAGCATGCTTTAATTTTCTAAATAATACCTTCATTAAGTAACCCACTTTCTAATTTCTAAAACATTATATAATAAAATGAAAAAATACTCAATGATAGAATATTAATTTTTAATTAAAATTATTGTCGATTTATTTGATACTTCTTTACATTATAATTTGATGTCAAACTTTAATATTAGACAATTATTTGATATAATACAGATAGATTAGGAGGGATGACCAGTGAAAAAAAATAAAATTATTTTAAGTATTTTTGTTATGTTTATTTCATTTGGAATCTTTCCAATAGTTAAAGCAGATAGTAAAGGATATATAACTGGTGATGATGTTTTCTTTAGAAGTGGTGCTGGAACAAATTTTGCAACGCTTGATACTTTAAATGTTGGCGATGAAGTTATATTTAATAGTATGAATAAAGTTAAAGGACCTGGTTGTGATGATGGTTGGTATAGTTTAACTTATAATAATAAAAAAGGTTATGTTTGTAGTAGTTATGTTAGTATAACAAAACCTAGTAGTGGAGATATTTCTTATAATAGACCATGGACTAGTCCTAAAAAAGCAATCTTTGGTGGAGCTGAATTTATTAGTGATGGTTATATTAATGCTGGACAATTTACCAGTTATTTAAAAAAATTTAATGTTAATCCAAATGCTTATTATTCATTATATAATCATCAATATATGACTAATGTTGCTGCTCCTTGCAGTGAAGCTTATTCATCATATGTATCATATAAAGAAAATAACTTACTTAGTTTACCTTTAGAGTTTACAATTCCTATTTTTAATAAGATGCCAAATACAACTAAGCATCCTACTGATAATGTTCCAAAACAAAATAATACAAAAGTTACTGATAAAGATTTTGAAAAGAAGTTAGATGCTGAAGAATTTCCAGAAAGTTATAAGACTTGGTTAAGAGAATTACATAACCTTCATCCAAACTGGATTTTTAAATCATTAAAGACTAATGTTGATTTTAATACTGCTGTTAGTATAGAAAATACTGTTGCCGCGATTAATGGTTGTAGTTCATGTTACGAGCAACCAATAGTTCAAACTGAACCAGGTTGGTATAGACCTAATAAAGCAACAATGGAATATTATCTTGACCCTAGAAATTTCTTAGATGAAGATAGTATCTTAATGTTTGAAAATTTAAGTTATAGTACAAATCATACTACTAAAGTTGTTCAATCAATTTTAAATGAAACTTTTATGAGTGGTAAAGATCCTATTGATAATTTAAGTTATGCCCAAATATTTGTTGATGCTGGTAAAGCCTATGACGTTTCTCCTGTTTACTTGGCTTCTTTATCTAGACAAGAAATGGGAACTAGAAGTGGTATTGCTAATAGTGGCGAACGTTTTACATATAAAGGGGCTACATATGAAGGATTCTATAACTTCTTTAATATTGGAGCTTACTCATCAGAATCTAATCCGGTTTTAGCAGGCTTAGTTTATGCTGCTGCTGGAAGTGGAAGAAATGCCCAAGGTGTATTTGCTGGAAATGTAAAAGGAAGTACAGGAAATAATAGTAATACAAATACAAATACCAATAATAGCAACAATAATACAACTAATAATAACAATAATAATCAAAATGAAAGTAGTAAACCGGCAGCTAAACCAGAAGAAAATGTTGTTAAAGAAACTCCAACTGCAACTCACTTATCAAATATGAAATTAAATCGTAAAGGAAATATGGTTACTAACTTTAGTGTAGGCGAGACTGTTGGTGATTTAAAGAAAAAGACTAATGCTGGTGAAGTAACAATTAAAAATGCCAATGGAGCTGTTGTTGGTGACAGTGAAAAAATTGGAACTGGATATACAATGACATTCAAAAATGGTGAAACTGTTACTATAGTTTTATATGGCGATTTAAATGGTGATGGCGAAATATCTTTATCTGATTTATTGAAAATGAAATTATTTCTATTAAATAAAACTAATTTAACTGGAGCTTATTTAGAAAGTGCTCATGTTCATACAATTTCTGGTAATATAAGTTTATCTGATTTATTGAGATTAAAATTACATTTATTAGGAAAAAAGAATATTAATCAATCATAGGAGTGATAGTATTGAAAAAGAAAATTATTTGTGGAATTATGTTATTAAGCTGTATTAAAATTGTTAATGCAGCTTCTGTTTCAGTAACTGCTAGTTCTAATTATGTAACAAGCGGAGGTGGGGTAACTTTTTATATTAATGTTAATGGAGCTTCTGCATGGCAATTAAAGGGATATTCTGCTGGCGCAACATCTGGCTGTAGTTTTGAAGACCTTAATTTAGATGAAAATGGTCAAAACATAAATAAAACATTCTCTGTTTACTGCCCAGCAACTTCAGTTGGACAAATTAGTTTTACCGTTACCGGAAAAGTTGCAACTACTTCAAATAGTGGCGATGATGTAGGTTCTGAAACTCCGATTACAACGTCTAAAACCGTTACTGTTCAACCACCTAGAGAATTAGATTCTAATAATAATTTAGAATCATTAGGCGTTGAAGGTTATAAAATAACACCGGCTTTTTCAGCTGATACTTTAGAATATAGTATTGAAGTTCCATCAACCATTAATGATGTAAATATTACTGGTAGTCCTGCTAGTGGATATGCTTCTATTGCAGGTACAGGTAAAAAGGAAGTAAATGAAGGAGCTAACTTATTTATCATTACAGTTACAAGTGAAACAGGTGTTCCAAAAGAATATAAATTAACTGTTAACGTTAAAGATGACAATCCTATTAAAGTTAAACTTGGAGAAGAAGATTTTACAGTTATGAAAAATGCTAAAAATATTATTAAACCAGAATTATATGAACAAACAACAATTAAAATAAATAATATTGATGTACCAGCTTTTTATAATGAAACAACTAAAATTACTTTAGTAGGTGTTAAAGATAGTAAAGGAAATGTTAGATTAGCAATCTACGATAAAGAACAAAATACTTATGAACTATATGAAGAAAATAAATCTGATCAAATGATATTATTAATTCATCCCATTACTGAAATAAAAGAAGGTTATATTAAAAGTACCATTAAAATTGATGATGCTGAATATGATTGTTTAAAAACCAATGAAGAATCAGAATATGCTATTATTTATGCAACTAATTTAATTACAGGAGAAGATGATTATTACTTATATGATAGTAAAGAAAATTCTTATGTAAGATATAATGAAGAACAATTAGAACCTTTAAAAAATGAATTAAATAAATATAAAGATGTTATTAAATATTTAGTTATAGGTTTAGGAGTATTAGGTTTATTATTAATTATTAGTTTAATAACAAGACCAAGAAAGAATAAGGAAGATAAAGTAAAAGAAAAGAAAGAAAAAATTACTGAAGAAGAAAATTTAACTGTTATTGAGCCTAAAGAACAAAAAGTTGAAAAGAAGATTTCAAAAAAGAAAACTGAAGTTAAAGAAGAAGAGAAAGTTCCTGAAGAAAAAGTTGTTAAAAAAAGTAAAAAGCAATCTCAAAAAGATGCAATAAAAAGTGTTGAAGAAGCAACAATGATTATTGAAAATTTTGAGAAAAAAGTTAGAGAAAAAGAATTGGAAAAACAAAAAGAAGAAGATCAAGAAGATACAATGTATGACATTTTTGAAGATGACCGAAAAAGAAAGAAAAGAAAGTAAAATAACTGGATGCATCTAATTAATGAAAAATTAGATACATCCTTTTTATATATGTAATAGCAAAAAAATATGTTGTAAATTATGATATATTAATTTATAAATTAATGCTATAATAATTGTTAGAATAGAGTTGATAAGAATGAAACTAGAAAAATATGAAAATAAGCTTAATAAAAAAAGAAATATTATATTTATAACTTTAGGAGTAATTGTTTTAATAAGTGTATCTTTTCTACTTTATAAAACTTTTGCGTCTTTTACTGAAAATGTAAGTTTTCCTATAATGGAAGGTAAAGTTGACTATTTTGGTAATAGTGATGTTTATTTTGTTTTTTATAAAAGTGGTAGATTAGCTGATGAAATGCCTCAAAAAGGAAATAATGAAAACTATGAATTTGTTAGTGGTAGTTGTAATAATGGAGCTTCAATAGAGTGGAATGAGAGTGAATGGGCTCCATTAGTTAAAAATTTAAGTAAACCTAAAACAAAATGTAGTTTATATTTTGATAAACAAATAAAATTAGATAGAGATATACCAATAGTTACAACAGGTTCTGGTTTATATAAAGTAGAACATAATGATTTAAAAGAATTAGATAATGCTTGGAGTAAAACTGAATATCGATATGCTGGAAATGATGAGAATGTCAATAATTATGTAAGATTTAATGAAGAACTTTGGCGTATTATTGGTTTAGTTAATGTTAAAACAGAAAATGGCGTTGAACAAAGAATAAAAATAGTTAAAACTAGATTGGATAATTATAGTAGTTTTGGATCTTTTATTTGGGATACAACTGATGATAATTGGACAGACAGTAAATTAAAAGATATGTTAAATGGAATATATTATAATAGTGATAGTGGTGATTGCTATAAAATTGTTTCTGAATTAGATCATTGTGATTTTAGTGGAAATGGATATGATGGAAGAGGATTAAATGCTAAGGCTAGAGACATGGTAGATGATGAAGTCATTTGGAACTTAGGTGGTTATGATAGCGTTAGTTTAAAGGCAGACGAATTTTATGAAAAAGAAAGAGGAACGATAACTCCTCAAGATTACTATACCAAAGAGTATTATCCAAGCGAATGGAGTAAAAAAACTGATATAGGTAATAATTTTAATGGAATAGCTTTGATATATCCTTCTGACTCTGGTTACAGCATTGGAGGTAATGTTAGAGAAAATTGTTTAAGTGCATCATTTAATAATCAGGAATGTATGAATAATGCATGGCTGTCTGATAAAGGGTATTATTTAAATACTTTAACTCCATTTACTGATAGCAATTATAATGTTTTTACAGTCGATAATTATGGTATTAATTTTTATGGCATTGATGGTTCAATGAATATTTGGCCAACTCTTTATTTGAAATCATCAGTTAAAATTAAAGATGGAAGTGGAAGTCAATATTCACCATTTGAATTATCAAATGAATAAATTGTTTTTTTGAAATGTGAAATAAATATTTTTTCTAAAATTAAATTTTATATTGACTTGGGTAGAGTATCTTGTGTTACAATATAAACGAAATAGAAAAGAGGAATTGTATGTTTAAGAAATGTTTAAGCATCTTAGTTATTGCAACAGTATTTCTAATAGGAAGTACACAAGTTTTAGCCTCTACAGTTGGTATTTCTGGAACAACAAAAGAAGGCTGGATTTTTGAAGGGAGTGGCAGTACTTATTATATTAGCGAATTTGCTGATTATAGTGCTACTAGTATAACTATTCCTGAAGAAATTAATGGAGTAAAAGGAGGAGTTTTTGAATTACCATTATTTGAAAAATTTACTAATTTAAAAGAAATTCATTTTGCAAGTAAATTTAATAATGATACAAATGCTGTACCTTGGATTACTAGAGTAGATCAAAAAGAGTTATCAAAAGAAACTCAAGAATATCTATCTAAAAATGTAACTGTTTATGGTTATGAGTATGATGAAGTTGAAGATGGTGCTGATAATGCCATGTTATCGCCTAAAGGTTTTGCTAGTAGATATAATATGAAGTTTGTTAATTTAGCAAATGATGATGAAAAATCCAAAGGAGCATTAGATAGTATACCTGATGAAATTAGTGTCGATATTAAAGAATCTGAATATTTTGCTGAAGAAAATGGTAGTGTAACTTTTCCAGGTCAAGATGTAATTGCAAAGCAAATCGAAAAAATATTAGAAGATAAAGGTTTTGATTTAACTGATGTTGTTATATATGCTAGTATTGGTGGAGATTTTGATGATATTCATAGTAGTTATGTAAATGTTTATGTTGGAGGAAAATCTAATAGTAAATTTGTAAAAGTTACATATAGTAACACTAAAAATCGTGATGAAAAAACCGCTAAGGAAATTGAAGATTATCTATCTAAAGTAGCTTTAGAAGATACAACATCTACCTTTAATATAAATGATGCTCAAATGCGTTATAATTTATCTATTGAAGGACGCGCTAATAAAATGGCTAATGATTTAGGTGTTAAAATCGTAATTGGAACTCATAAAGGTAGTGGTGAGATAGATGAATATTATAATCGAAGCACTTTATATTTCATAAAAAATGATATTGTATATGCTGCTAAAAATTTCCATATTCATATTTATGGTAATGAAGATGAACCATCTTATGTTAATGAAGTAATTAGTAATGTTAATGTTGACACTTCTAAAGATATTGATGTTGCTATTGCTGCAGAAGAACTTGATAGCACTACTAAAGATTATTTAAATATCGTTGAAACAGCTAAGAAAAAAGGTTATGGTAATATTTTAAATACTTATGAATTACATGTCGTAAAAGGCGAAATTAAAAATGGTATTAACATTATATTTACAGTTGGTAAAGAATATAATGGTAAACAAGCTTTAGTTTTACACTTAAAAAAAGATGGTACTTATCAAGAAGTCCAAAAAGAAATCGTTAATGGTAAAATTGATATTAATGTAAATGAACTTTCACCATTCTTAGTAGCTATCAAAGATGAAAATAGAGTTTTAGATGATGTGCCAAAAACTGGAGACAACAATATAATAATGATTTTAAGTATCTTAACAATTATGACATTAAGTTTATTAACTCTAGTTATTAAAATTAAAGATTAATAAAGGGTGAGAAATTCACCTTTTTTTTGTAAGAAGGTATAGTAGATGAAAATTAAGAAAAAATATAAAATTATTGGGCTTAGTATTATTTTAATATTATTAATTGGTTGTTTATCTTATTTTGGCTTTATTAATTTCAGAGATAAAAAATTAAATCAAGAATTGCAAGAAAATATTCCTAGTACTGAAATTAATGAAAATGAACAAATAGATGTAAACAAAGAAGTATTTAATACAGTTATAGATTTACAAAAAGAAAATTCTGATGTCAAAGGATGGATTAAAATTAATGATACAAAAATTAATTATCCATTATTACAAGGAGTAGATAATGATTATTATTTAAATCGTAATTATCAAAAAGAATATAGTAGTTATGGTTCAATATTTATTGACAGTGAATCTAATTTAGATGATATAAATTCTAATGTAATAATTTATGGTCATAGTATGAATGATCAAGAAATGTTTCAAAATTTGTTAAATTATGCTAATAAAGAATATTATGATAGCCATAAAATAATTGAAATATATACTAGTAATGAAGCTAGAAAATATGAAATAGTAACGGTTTTTAAATCAAGAGTATTCTACCAAGATGAACAAAATGTTTTTAGATATTATTATTGTTATGATTTAAGTAGTGAAGAAAAATATAATGATTATGTAAATAATAGTAAAAATTTAGAACTTTACGATACGGGAGTTGATGCTCATTTTGGTGAACAATTAATAACTTTAATTACATGTGAGTATTCACAAGATAATGGTAGAATGGTTGTAGTAGCTAAAAGAGTTTCGTAAATTAACGTAAATTTACATCAATTAAAAAAAGATACCAAAATTGAAAATTGGTATTTTTTTTTTAACCAATTTTGAAAATTCGCTAGACCAATTTTGAAAATTGGAAGGGTTTTTGATGCAAAATTTGAAAATTGGTATTTTGACTTTCTTTTTATAAATATATAAAGTGTTGATAGAAAGGAGGTAGAAAAAATGAATACTTGTGCTAAACATATTAGAATTCTTATTAATGAGGTTCCTAATTTAGATTATTATCTTACTAATGATTTACATCCATTAGCTAAAGAAATTGGCAAGCAAGTTGAATGTGAAGATATTATAGTAAATTATAATTTAAAAAGTGATAGTTCAAAATGTATTCAAAAAGTTGTATTTGATAATACTACTTATTATGAAATTAATTTTGAAAAAGCTTATCAAGTTCCAAGAAATTTATTTAATAAATTAGAAAGATATTTACTTAATTTCATTAAATTGTTTTTTAAAGATAATGCAACAGAGTTAATAACCTTTTTAAAAGAATTAAATTGTGTAAGTGAAGATAATTTATTAGAGATTGAATTTAATTACAATCAAGAGAAAAAGAAGAATTATAAGAAAAGATTAAAAGAATTAGTAGAGTGTTAAAAAAGATTGAAATACGAACAAGTATATGCTATAGTATTTTTGCTATTTAATTTGGCAAACTATAGATGGAGTGATTATTTATGGATAAAATAATTGTTAAGGGTGCAAGAGAAAATAATTTAAAAAATATTGACATTGAATTACCTAAAAATAAATTAATTGTTATGACTGGTGTATCTGGTTCAGGTAAAAGTAGTCTAGCTTTTGACACTATTTTTGCCGAAGGACAAAGAAGATATGTTGAAAGCCTATCTGCTTATGCTAGACAATTTATTGGAGGAGTAGAAAAACCAGATGTAGATAGTATTGAAGGTTTAAGTCCAAGTATTTCAATTGACCAAAAAACTACTAATAAAAATCCAAGAAGTACCGTTGGAACTATTACCGAAATTTATGATTTTTTAAGACTTTTATTTGCGAGAATTGGAGTTCCATACTGTCCTAAACATCATATACCTATTGAAAGTCAAAGTATTGAAGAAATGACTAATAAAATTATGGAATATGAGGAAGGTACTAAATTAGAAATTATGGCTCCAATTGTGCATGGCGAAAAAGGAACTCATAAAGATTTATTTGATGATTTAAGAAGTAAAGGATATTCTAGAGTTAGAGTAAATGGAGAAAGTTATACTTTAGATGAAGATATTGTTTTAGAGAAAAATAAAAAAGATAATATTGATGTTGTTATTGACCGAATTGTTTTAAAATGTGAAGAACGTTCAAGAATTTTTGAAGCAATTGAAACAAGTGCTAAACTTGCTGATGGTAAAGTTGTTATCCACATTATTGGTGGAGAAGAAATATTAATGAGTGAACATTATGCTTGTTTAAAGTGTAGTTATTCCATACCAGAATTAGAGCCAAGATTATTTTCTTTTAATAGTCCTTATGGAGCATGTCCAGCTTGTAAAGGTTTAGGTACGAAATTAAAGATTAGTGAAAATTTAATTATTCCTAATAAAGATAAAAGTTTAAGTAATGGAGCTATAGTAGCATATAATACTGATAATAGTATTATGAATACAACTTTTAAAGCTATTTGTGATTATTATGGCATGGATATTAATGCGCCAATTAAAGATTTACCAAGAGATAAATTTGAATATATTTTATATGGAACACCTGATCCAATTCCTATTAAACATATTGCTAAAAATGGTAATGTAAGACAAAGTAATGATTATTTTGAAGGAGTTATCAACAATTTAGAAAGACGTTATATGGAAACTTCTAGTACTTGGATTAGAGAATGGTTAGAAGGATTTATGATTGAAACTGATTGTAGTGTTTGTCATGGGACAAGATTACAAGATAGTGTTTTATCCATTTATATTAAAAATAAAAATATTTATGATTTAACAACGATGAGTATTAAAGATTTAAGAGAATTTTTAAGGTCTTTAAAACTTAGTAAAGAACAAGAAAATATTAGTAAATTATTACTTAAAGAAATTGATAATCGTTTAAGTTTCTTAATTAATGTCGGTTTAGAATATTTATCACTACATCGAAAAGCCGGTACTTTATCAGGTGGAGAATCGCAAAGAATTAGACTTGCTACTCAAATAGGTAGTAAATTATCTGGAGTATTATATGTTTTAGATGAACCAAGTATTGGTTTGCATCAAAAAGATAATGAAAAGTTAATTGCTAGTTTAAAAGAAATGCGAGATTTAGGAAATACTTTAATTGTTGTTGAACATGATACTGATACAATGCTTGCAAGTGATTATTTAGTTGATATTGGACCTCTTGCTGGAACAGAGGGTGGATATGTTGTTGCTAAAGGTACACCAGAAGAAGTAATGGCATGTGATGAAAGTATTACAGGACGTTATTTAAGTGGCAAAGAAAAAATTGAAGTTCCAAAGAAAAGACGAAAAGGAAATGGTAAATATCTTGAAGTGGTAAAAGCCGAAGAACATAACTTAAAAAATATTAATGTAAAATTTCCTTTAGGCAAATTTATTTGTGTTACGGGGGTTTCTGGTTCAGGTAAAAGTACTTTAGTAAATGAAATTCTTTATAAAACAGTTGCTAACAAATTATATCGTAGTAAAGAAGAACCAGGTAAATGTAAGGAAGTTAAAAATCTTGATTTAATTGATAAAGTTGTAATGATTAGTCAAGATGCCATAGGAAGAACTCCTAGAAGTAATCCAGCAACTTATGTTGGCGTATTTGATGATATTAGAGATTTATATGCTAATACTAAAGAAAGTAAAATGCATGGTTATGATAAAGGAAGATTTTCCTTTAATGTTAAAGGTGGACGTTGTGAAGCCTGTTGGGGTGATGGTGTAAAAAAAATTGAAATGCATTTTTTACCAGATGTTTATGTACCTTGTGAAGTATGTGGAGGAACGCGTTATAATAGAGAAACTCTAGATATTCGTTATAAAGGTAAAAATATTAGTGAAGTATTAGATATGCGAGTAAATGAAGCAGTTAAATTTTTTGAAAATGTTCCAACTATTAAAAGAAAGTTAGATGTTTTAATGGATGTTGGATTGTCTTATATAAAACTTGGTCAAAGTGCTCCAACATTATCTGGTGGCGAAGCAGGAAGAGTAAAATTATCTAAAGAATTACAAAAAAAGCCTACTGGTAAAAGTTTATTTATTTTAGATGAACCTACTACTGGTCTTCATAGTGCCGATATAAAAAAATTAATTGCAATTTTAAATCGCATTGTTGATAATGGCGATACTGTAATTGTTATAGAACATAATTTAGATGTAATTAAAGTAGCAGATTATATTATTGATTTAGGTCCTGATGGAGGAGATGGTGGAGGAACTGTTGTAGCAACAGGAACACCAGAAGAAGTAAGTAAAGTAGAAAAATCTTACACAGGACAATGGCTTAAAAAATATTTAAACTAAAAAGTTAACATTAAGAGAACAAATATAGTTGAAATCATTCATAATATTTGTTCTTTTTTTAGCAAGAAAATATAAAAAGTGGTTTAAAATAATATCCCTAACTATTGACATGGGGGGGGGGTTAAGGGTTATAATTACTCTAAGAATAGAGGAATAATATGAAGCTAGAAAAGTATGTTGATAAAAGTGTTAAAAGAAGAAAAGCATTTCTAATAAGTATAAGTGTAATAGTGTTAATAAGTGTGTCATTACTTCTATATAAAACCTTTGCATCTTTTACGGAAACTGCCGAATTTCCCATGATGAAAGGCAAAGTAGATTATTTTGGAAATAGTGATATTTATTTTGTGTTTTATCAAGGTGATGAATTATTAGAAGAGATGCCTCAGAAAGATAATGAAGAAGGTTTAATTTTTGAACGAGGAGAATGTGATAATGGTGCAAGTATTGAATGGAATATTGATGAGTGGGCTCCTCTTGTTAAAGGATTAAATTCACCTAAAACTAAATGTAGCTTATATTTTTTTAAAGATACAAAGGCTTTAAGAAGAATATCATCAAATGA